>JAGLMX010000047.1 GCA_023139785.1 Candidatus Aenigmatarchaeota archaeon
TTTCTTCGTCAGGTATCTGGATATAGAGGTTTACCTTGAATTTCTCCTGTATCCATCTACATAAGATGAATGGAATCAAGTGCGCAACGTGCATTTCGCCACCAGGCGAGCGCCCTGTGTAAAGAAAGAATCCTTTTCCGTTTTCATGGTCTTTGAGTATTAGGTCAAGATCCCTGTGCGAAAAAAAGAATTTTCTTCGAACAAAAATGTGTGAATCTCCTGCCAGATCCTCGAGCTTTTTACAAAGCGCACTGCCAATCGGTTTTGTCCCGAAGTTCTTTATGAGGCGCTCGTAGTCTATCTTTCCTTCAACTTCCCAGGGCGTGACTTTTGAGTTTGACATAAAAATTCCTTTAGCAGAACATCTTTATTCTATAATGTTTTTATATTTGGTTTTTCGAAAAAAAAGATTTTTTATATCAGCCAACTGATTTTGGCTGCATGCATAAAGAATTTAGAATGAATGTATATTCGGACAACAGAGTTGCTTTGCTCCCGAGTTCAGCATAGGTGCTTGTATCTTCTGGAGTGGGTGCTCTTAGTTTTGTATCAAACACACTTTCGCCTAATTGCTGAATTTCTGAAGTCATATTTGAAATAACATCATCATAAACTAGTTTCATCAAGGCACAGGGAGCTATTTCTGTATTGAGTTTCTTGCTTTGTTCAATAGCAGTTCTTAGTTCTTCCTGACCTTCTTCTTTTCGAGCAGCTATGAGGTGCTTATAGGCCGATTCCATGGGTTTTGCTATTTCTTCGAATCCAACATAATCAACATAATTAAGCACAGTCATGGCAATCATCCTTATCCACATTCCTTGCAACTTGTGCCATTTAAAGCTAGTGTCATAAACAACATAATTATATAATATTTGACCAAAAATAGCTAATTATGTCACAAATTGAAATGACTATAGAGCGCTTCTTTGCAAAAAATCCTGATGTGCGCGAGGCAAGAAACAAGGGGCTGGTTAACCGAAGGTCTCTTGCGCGTTATATCGCGGCAGAGGAAAAGATTCCTGCAAACAAGCTTGGCGCAATAGTCATGGCGCTTAGAAGGCATCCAATGGAAAAAGAAAAAACAAAAGACTTCAAAAAATTCTTCAAAAGCATGAGAACAAGCGCAAAGGACAATATTTGTGTAATCAGCCTGAAAAATTCAGATGCTGTGATTGAAAAGATAGCGCGGCTTGTCAAGTCTATGAATCACGGGCCGAATGAGACTTTCAAGATTGTGCAGGGCGCTCTCTCAATAAAGCTCTTTTTGGATAACTCGCGTTTGAAACAGGCAAAAGAATATTTTCAGGCAGGAGAACTCATTGAAGTTCATGATAATACAGGCGAAATCAATCTCACAATGCCGCACGAGGTCATGAATACATACGGGTTTATTTCGTGCATCACGAGTCAATTGACAATCAGCAAAATAAACATTCTTGAAATTTTGACATCAACGCCTGAGCTTTTGATATATGTGCATCACTCAGAGCTTCTCAGGGCGTACGAAGCTATAAAAAATATGTGAATAATGTTTTTTTGTGAGTATATGGCTGATGAAGAAACCAGTAAATTATCTATTGCAGACATGGCATCATTCTGTAAAAGAACAGGTATGATTTTTCAGAACTCAGAGATTTACGGGGGCTTTTCAGGATTCTGGGACTACGGGCCTCGTGGCGCAGAGATAAAGAACAACATCAAGCAGAGCTGGTGGAACACGTTTGTCTCATCGCGCGATGATGTGTTTGGAATGGACGGCACAACTATTACACACCCAAAGGTTTGGGTTGCGTCCGGGCATGTTGCGTCATTTTCTGACCCGCTTGTTGACTGCAGAAAATGCCGCTCGCGCATTCGGGCAGACCATCTGGTTGAGGACACACTTAAGATTTCTATAAACGGTATGGGGCTTGATGCACTGGATGCGTCAATAAAGGAGAACAACATAAAGTGCCCTCTCTGCGGCGGAGACCTCACAGACGCGCGGGCATACAACCTAATGTTCAAGACAAACGTTGGCCCTATTGATGATGACAAATCAATAGCGTACATGCGCCCTGAGACTGCGCAGCTTATGTTCGCAAACTTTCGCCTGATAGCCGACGGAATGCGCGCACGGCTCCCCTTTGGCATCGCGCAAATGGGCAAAGCATACAGGAATGAGATATCGCCGCGCGACTTTCTTTTTCGCAGCCGTGAGTTTGAGCAGATGGAGATTGAATACTTCATACGCCCGGACACAATAGAGGACTGCAAACTGCTTACAGAAGATATGCTTAAGCAGAAGGCGCTTTTTCTTTCTGCGGCAGCGCAGGAAGAGGAAGACGAGAAGCACGCTGAAATGACTTTTGGCGAGGCTCTGAAAGAAAAGATAATCGTTAACCCTCATCTTGCGTATTGGCTCATACTTGAATACAACTGGTTTACTGGGCTTGGCATACGCCCGGAGAACCTGAGGATGCGCCAGCACAAAAAGTCAGAGCTTGCGCACTATGCAGTTGGCTGCGTTGATATTGAATATAACTTTCCGTTTGGCTGGAAGGAGATTTATGGCCTTGCTGATAGAAACACATTTGATCTTGATCAGCATATAAAGAACTCTAAGAAGGATTTGTCGCTTTTTGATGAGGAACTGAAAAAAAGAGTTGTTCCGCGCGTTGCGGCAGAGCCGTCGCAGGGCGTTGACAGGGCATTTCTTGCATTTATGTTTGATGCATATGACAAGCCTGAGGCAGACCACACAATACTTCATCTTCACCCAAAGCTTGCGCCGGCAAAGGTTGCTGTGTTTCCTCTTATGAAAAAAGACGGTCTTGGTGAGATGGCACAAAAAATCCATGAGTCACTAAAAGAAACAGTTGTGTCGTTCTATGATGCTTCTGGAAGCATTGGCAAAAGATATTATCGTATGGATGAAGTCGGCACTCCGCTCTGTGTGACTGTTGACTATGACAGCCTGAAGAATGATGACGTAACTTTGCGCGAGCGCGACACAGGAAATCAGGTGCGTGTAAAGATTTCCGCGCTTGAGGGCGCGGTAAATGATATTCTTGCAGGAAAAGCAAAACTCGAGGATTTTGGGGATTTTATTAACTGATTCTTGTGTAAGAATGATTTCTACAAAGGAAATGCGCCAACTTGAAAAGGAGGCGCAGGATAATGGGATTACAACACTGCAACTGATGGAGAATGCAGGGGCAAATTGCGCAAAGATTCTTGATGAAGAAGTTTTGCTGAAGGGCAAGAAGATTCTTGTATTTTGCGGCACGGGAAACAATGGCGGGGATGGGTTCTGCTTTGCGAGGCATACAGCTATTTTTGGTGCAGACGTTTCTGTTTTTCTTGTGAAAAAATCTTCTGAGATAAAGACAAATGAGGCGCGAAGGAATTTTGAGATTATAACAAATTATGGCTTTGAAATATTTGAGGAAAATATTCCTGAATACATGTTCCAAAAAGCAGACATAATTATTGACGCTCTTCTTGGAACAGGGGCAAAGGGCGCACCAAAAGAGCCTTATGCATCTGCGATGGAAAAGATAAACACTTCAAGTGCATTCAAAGTGTCAATTGATGTTCCAAGCGGGGTTGATGCAGACACAGGTGGATGTCTTGGCATTGCGGTTAAGCCAGATATCACAATATGCCTGCATGATGTAAAAACCGGGTTGGATGAAAAGTCTTGCGGGAAAATAATGGTTGCGCCTTTGGGGATTCTGCATAATTAAACAGCAAGCAACGGTACCCTCATACTTGCTCATGAAGAAAGCTATAAAAATAAGCAAGATAAACCTCTGTCTAGTGCTCAAAAGAGAGATTTTATGAAAAAAATTCTTGTTATTGGAACTGGAGGGACAATAGCATCTATTGAAACAAAAAATGGCCTTCGTCCGGCATACGACATAAATGAACTCATTTCATTCTTTCCTGAAGTAAAAGAACTTGCAGACCTCGATGGAAAAACCCTCTTTACTTTAGACAGCACAAACATGCAGTCGCACCACTGGGGCGAGATAGCCAGAGAAATTGGTAGGCAGTATGAAAAATATGACGGGTTTGTGATTACGCACGGCACAGATACCATGCAGTATACAGCGTCTGCACTGTCTTTCATGCTAAAGAATCTCGGAAAGCCGGTTGTGTTGACTGGAAGTGTGGATGCAATAGGTGAAGGAAGCGATGCGAAACAGAATTTTGTTGACTCTGTAATTGTAGCCTCTTCAGGCATAGGCGAAGTATGCGTTGTATTTCATGGCAAAATTATCCGGGGCTGTAAGGCAAGAAAAATCACGAATGAGGCAACAAAAATAAACAATGACGGGCTTGATGTTTATTCAAGCATAAATTTTCACCTTATCGGCGAAATGCTTGGAACTCTTGAAGAAAATGGAAAGAGGAAAAGCAAAATAAATGTGGAAAAAATAACGAAAAACAAGGGAACTCTTGAGATTCTTTCAGAGGCAGATAGCGAAAAAATACTTCTTGTAAAAATATATCCTGGATTCGGCCCCAAAATATTCGATAAACTAAAGGATTTTAATGGAATCATTATAGAGGGCTTTGGTCCTGGAAACATTCCTTATGTTGAAAACTCGATTGTAAGCAAAATAGAAATGCTTTCAAAGGAAAACGTCCCTGTTTTTATAACAACCCAGAATCCGTTCGGCGAGGCAGACCTTACCATTTACGAGGTTGGTCAGAATGCGCTGAAAGCAGGAGCAATCTCATGCAAGGACATGACAAGCGAGACTGCGCTTGTTAAGCTCATGTGGATTCTCGGGAACTTCGGCAAGGATGCAAAAACAGTTAAGAAACTAATGCAGAAGAATTTTATTGGTGAGATTCGCGAATAGTTTGATGGATTCTTCACGGACGCACGCGCCTTACAATATAATATGTTGCGTCTCCTTCTTCATCAACGACTGCCAGAAGAGCCTTTGCCCGTATGTTTTGTGACAGGCGCACGTACCTTGACCATTCCTGATAGCTCATGGTGTGATTCTCGGGGACGGCGTGTACATTGTATTTTGTGTGCTCTTTTGTTTCCTTTGAACCTTCTTTATATGGGTTTACGCCGCGGTCATAGACGCGAAAGTGCGTGCCGAACTTGAAGCCGGACTTGACTATAAAGCCCCGGTTTCTTAAATCATGGTATACTGTGTACTTTTGTGGGAACTCAGAGTCAACTTCAGTGCAAAGCTTATAGAAATCGCCAACAGAAATGCTCTTCTTTTTGACTTTAAGGTCTATGAAGCCGCGCTCAAGAAGCATCATTGTGTCTTCCAGGCTGAGCTGAAGGTATTTTGCTTTTTCTTCAGTTATCCATTTACCAAAGAATTTTTCGCTGAAAACACGGTTTGCTTCGGTTTCGTTCCAGATTACAGCCTTGTTTTCAAGAAAGTCCGCGGTTGCCAGAATATTGTCTGCGCAGGGTTTTTCTGGTTTGTGTATTTCTTTTGACTCTACTTTCTTTTTTTTCATATTTTTCCTCCAATCCACTCAGTGCGCCCCGATATGTAATATATGGGCGGCGCGGTGGTTAGATGTTGTT
>JAGLMX010000048.1 GCA_023139785.1 Candidatus Aenigmatarchaeota archaeon
GCAAATCAACCGATGCAGGCCCAATTTGGTCTTCATCCTCAAGAGGGCCAATAATGAGGTCTCCTTTTTGGATGCGCTCTTTTATGTCGCGGTCAGATAGAATCATACACCCCATTTAGAAAGAAAATTTATAAGGGCTTTGAATACATGCCAAGACGCCATTTATTTTCAGGCCTTCGTATTCATCACGCAATCAGGAAAATAAGTGTATTTGTATTCCTTTAGAATGATTGTGAGTTTGTGGGACTTAAGGCCTGTTTTCAGGATGCTTCTCATCTTCATAATAACATTATTGAGTTCGTCACTCGTTTTCGGCCTGATTTCAAACATAATGTCGTGCGTTCCCATGCATTTGTAATAGTAGGTCATATTAAGGTTGTTCAAAATATATGACTGCAATTTTTTCTCTGTGGTTTTGTTTAACTCATTTAATTTAAGCATGACCAAATACCAGCTATACCCAATGGATTTGGTCCCAGACCATGCACTGGGTCGGTATTTTATTATCACATTATTTTTTTCCAGCTTTTTCAAGTGATGGCGCGCAAGCTCTCTGGAAATACCTGTTTTTTTTGCAATGTCTGCGACCGGCATCCTCGCATCATGCGACACCGTCTTTAATATCTGAAGGTCTATTGATGAAACAGAAACCTTGTTTGTATCTTTTTTTGGTATGCTTTGATATTCCTTGATTTTAAACGGCTCATATAAAAAAGGCAATGGTATTGTAACTTCCTGCTCAACAAAATCAATTGCATATTCAGCAATATGCGTCTTGAATTTTACCTCAATGCTTTTCATTAAGTTATTTGCTTCAATGTAATCTTTGACAAAAACTTTCAGCACAAGGTCATAAGTTCCTATGCATTTTAGCACCTGCGCAATGTTTGGGTGATTCGCCATTAGCTTAATTATCTCTTCTTCAACGACATCATCAATATTTCTTAATCGGATGTTGATGAAATAAATCTGCCAGCCAAGTTTGCTTACATCAATAACTGTGTTAAAGCGAATCAATATTCTTTTCTCAATCAGTTTTTTTACCCGATAGTTTACAACTTCTTTGCTCAGGCCAACGCGCTTTGCAATGACTGAAAAAGGAAGCCTTCCATCATCAAATAATTCCTTTAATATTTTCCGGTCTTTTATTGAAAGGACATTTAACGGTATGTCGTAATCCTGATTGTTTGTGCTCATATTTTAACAAATAGTCATTATTCTATATAAATCTTTCCTTTTGATAAAAAATACAAGATATAATTATATATTCTATCAAACACTACTTATGGATAACAACTACAAAATAGTAGTTAAAAATGAGGTAATTTAATGACTAATTTAACAACAGGCAGTTCAGTAGCAGATAACTATATAGACCAAATGATAGATCCACATAACCCAAACATAGTACACATTCCAAGAGACGACCCTAATTGTAACGAACGCATGACCGCTGCTTTGAAACCATATTTTGGTGAAAATGTTAATGTTATGCTAGACGACCACGTGTTTCTTGGTTCTTTTCCGGACAAAACTAAGCTAGTGAACCTTGAAGAAAAGGGATTTTTTATTTTGGATGATACTGGCTACACATTAAACGCCGATACTATAAGCGCAATAACATTACAAGACCGAGATCAAACACCAATATTTTTGCGCACTTATGGAGACACAAATCAGGTTCCGGCATATCATATCAACCCTCAATGAATTTGAATAAGGAATAGTCAGTCAATAATACAAAAACTCCAGATCATTTATGGAATAAATGCAATGGATCAACACCATCCATGCAAGTCGCTCAAAATATGTGAGTACAAACTTACGAGGTAACAATATTGGAGGTAGATGTTATGAATGCAAATGAAATTTATGTAGAATTGGATAAAATGTCTTTATATGAGAAAGGTCGAGCCATACCTCCTTTAAAAGTCCTAACTAATGTGCACGAAATTCTAACTAATACAGAAGACAGAGAACCTGTAGGATTCTTGAAAAAGGCTCTTGAACTATACATTAATCATGAGGCACTTCCATAGTTAGGAATTCATCAATAAGTTCTTGCTCATGAAAACCTCCGGTCTGAACTAATTTATTGTCAAGAGCGACCCGTGGTTTTTCATGAGATTGTGCTCTAAATATGGTAAGGCTGCTCATAACTGCATTTTTGAGCAATTTCTTTAGAACCACATAAAGAAGCACAGCATCCACTAAAAAAGAACCAAAAAAATCCCTTAAAGCGCCCAAGAAATTATTTCCGCGCAACCATACGCACTTCAACCGCGCGCACTGGATATACTTTTGACAAGCCAGAATAAACAGCTTTTGAGAAAACACCTGTATTTACTTCCTTAACAAAATCATCAAGATTTGTCTTTGCAGCCTGCTCATGTATCTTCTGGCTTATGAGTGCACGAAGGTCTTTCTTGACAGACGTATTCACGCGCCTGCGCGAGACCGTAAGTGTCTTCACAACAACACTGCTTTTGTCTGCAAGTATTACAGGCTCGACATTGTCAATTCTTGATGACCACCGGCGCACTAGCCTTGCAACCTGCTCACGAACCATTTCCTGACCGGCATACGCTGTACGGGCTTTTCCGCCTTCCATGCCAACGATTTTAAGCTTAATTTTTGTCCTGTAGTCCCTGAAATTCCCTGTAAGGTCTGAAAGTGTCACAGACAGTTTCCTACCAACAAGAGTCTCTGGCTTTACAGCCGCAACAGATGCAATTTCCTTTTCACCAAACGCTGACGGAGAAATAACCGGATACCAGTTCTTTTTTGCCCAGCCAAGAGCCTTTGACTTTCTCTTTCCATCCTTGCCTGATCCGGATCCTTTTGAACTGTCTCTTGCTATATAAAACACCTTTCGTTACAAAAACACGTAAAAAACGGGTTTTTAGTGGAATAAAAAAATAGTCCCCAATTCATTCAGAAAGGAACGGGTTCCATCTCTTATTAACTGTTATATGTAATGCAGAAAAGCTTATTAAGCTTTCGAGCAATGAACGAATTATGCGGCTCGATTTTACTCCAAGAGCTGGAAATGAAGTCGCTTCCGCTCCAACATCCTAGAAAAGCATAGCTTTTCAGGATCACCAAAATCAAGCATGATTTTGAGTGATCTCCAAAACAGAATTTTATGATGTGTTTTGTAGACCGCTCGCATTTCCCTGACACAAATTGGTTTGATGTCAGCATAAACTGTAAATCATAAGGTTCAGAAGCTACTCCAAGAGCTGGAAACCGCTCGCATTTCCCTGACACAAATTGGTTTGATGTCAGCATAAACTGTAAATCATAAGGTTCAGAAGCTACTCCAATAATCATCTTGTATCATACTGGGGCGGTATCATCATTACCATGCAATATTGACGCGCTTAATATAAAATAGCTTTCTTCGATTTTATCGGCTCAACCTCGACATCAAAACAGTCATGCGCAGGGTTCTCAAGCACAATTGCCGCCCGAAAACCCGATTTTGCAGCGCGCTTGGCGTCCATTACAGAGCACTCTATTCGTCCGCGCCGAAACGTGTATTCTTTGCAAAGTTTTTTCGCATCATCCGTTGTAGCATCAAATATCACGCCCTTTCGAAGCAAACAACCCCGTGCAACAGTCTCATAAGGCTTTTTCATGTTCTTCGCGCGCAGCCCGAGGCGCTTATTATATTGGTAAACATCCTTTACACGGGAATTGCAGAAGTGCAGTGAAATCTGCTTTGTGTTCGCCTGCGCCCAGTGCATGATTCGTTCTGCAGCCTCAAAACTTCCTGTAATTGAATTACAGAGGTTCCCGTCTGTATCAAACCCGCGCTTTCGCATTTCTGCGGCATTAAGCTCTGACATCTCAAGCTCGTTAAGGTTTACAAACTTTGCTTTTATCCCGTCAAGAAATTTTATTATCGCCTTCAGTTTCTCCTCTTCACCGGGAATGACAGGAACCTCAGCGCCCACATCCATTTTTGTCAAAAGCGCAGGCAGTATAACTTTCGGATCCTCCTGTATATGGTACCGTATTTCGTCAAGCCCTGCGCTTTCAAGCTTTGAGAGAACCTCTGGTGTTGCAAGCTCGCCGCTTGTGTAAAGGTGCGTATGAAATCTTTCGCCAAACTCAGCCTTAAGAATGCGAATATACTGCAAAGTGCGCTCAAGCCGTGACAACGGGTCGCCGCCTGTGACGCCTGCGCCTTTTGCAGAACACGCCCGTGCCTCATCAATTATGTCCTGATCTTTTTTGACAGGAACCTCGTTTGCAAATATATTGTCTGTGTTCTTCCTGTTCTCTGAAAGCGGGCAAAAAAAGCACGTGTTCGGGCATATGCCTGTTACAAACATGACAAGCTTTTCACCACGAATACACTGCCTGCATCCGTTAGGAAGCTCTCCGATAAATGTGCTTTCTGCCTTTGATTCTTTTATTTCACGAAGCATACAGATTGTTAGAACTGCAAATATTTTAAGAAATCCCGCGCAAATACCCTGCTAAAATCTGGACATCTTCGCATAAATGCGCTTTAAGACACGGAAACCGGCAATCAAAGGAATTACAATAAGTATGAAGTAAATTACCGCCTTGATTGCTGAAACAAACACTGCAATACTACCTGTAGCAATATCCATCAAAGAGTTTGCAATATTACTCAAAGCATCCCTCACCTTAAGGCGAAGCTGGTTACCCAGATTCTCAGGCATGATAGATATTTCCTTTTTCTGCTGAAGTGCAATGGTTAATGTTGAATAGTCACTTCTTTCCTGCTTGTCCGCAAGTGATGATGTGTATTGTTTCTCCAGCCTTTTGATTTCAAGCTCTTTTTCAATAATTTTAAACAGAAGGTTAATCTGGCTTTCATCAAGCTCAATCAGCATAGTCCTGTTTCTAAGTGCCTCGTAATTTGCAAACGCTGCATTCAAAACATCCAGTTCATCGTGCTCTCTTTGTGTAGAAAGCCGATAAAATGAAACAGAAAGGTCTTTTTCATCATAGTTGCTCTTCAGAACATCCACAAAGTCCTGAAAACTAGCTTCAGGTATTCTTGCCCGCATATTGATGTTCAAATTGTAACTGCTGTCGTATTTGCGCAAATCTTCTATATAGCCTCCAAAAGATTCAACACTCAAACGGATTTCAGAGGCATCATTTTCAGCATTATTTGTGTCTATTGTCATAGAGCCTTCTTTTACTTCCACGTATGAACCTGCTGAATCAGATACCGAAGACTCTTCCCAGACGCTGCCAAAATCCATTCCTGCTGATTTTGATAAAGACATAGACTCTGCTTGATATGAACGCGAACCAATTGAGTCTGAAGCACCCGAATTACTCATCAAGCCAATATTAGAAACTATAAATGAGGTCACAAACAGCATCAATACCAAGAAAACAAGACCTATTAAAGACAATGCCTTGTTTTTCTGTATAAAAGACACTATTTCTTTCTGATCCATAACGCCCTATTATATAGGTGCTCTATATATAATTTTTAACAAAAGTTGCAGAAAAAGCAACAAAAAAGTTTTAAAACTACTTC
>JAGLMX010000049.1 GCA_023139785.1 Candidatus Aenigmatarchaeota archaeon
GCAGTTTTCTCGTTCATCGGCGTATGCGGATTGGATCTTCTGCTATTGGTTTTATAAACACTTGAGAATATCATTAAATTATGAGTGACAGAAATAAATGTACAAAATTGGCACGCACCATAGAATCAAGCGACAAAAAGAAGATTTGTATGATGGATGCCTCAAGCGGCACGGTTACCATATTTACGTGCAAAAAGAAAGCGAATCCAGAAAATGCAGTAATCAAAAAGTGTGCGGAAACGGGCGGATATATGAGCGACACAGAATGGATGGTCGTTAAGAAATTGAAAATCGAGAATTAATTAAAATGGAAAGGTTATACTATTGCCAATAGCCCGCATATAAAAAAAGTACTGCAAGGCAGGTATTATAACATCTTATATTTTCCTTTAGATGTAAATTGAATTATATTATTGTCCCTCAAAATCTGGAGTTGTTGTCTTATTTTGGCTTCGATGTGATGATTGTCTGGATGCAGTTTCATCAGGTATTTTTTGTTTCCATACGCATCTTTAAGCGTAAACTCATCTTTTCTTAAATCCTCAATACTTTTTAAAACATCTAACGTCCACCCACGCAAATCCGGCTTTTTGCTGTTCAGGAAATTCATTTTTTTCCAATTTTTATGAACTTCTGCTTTGTCGATAATTCTCTCGTTTTTGATTATTGGTATCTTACCGTTCTCTGGTATTTTTGTGAGTAGTATGTTACAGCCGACCCACCCAGCGCGCCTTGCAGTAGCAGATAACGCATTTCTCACCTCAATTGCAGATGAGGATATGAAAAACTTCGGAATTAAGAACATGTTTTTTACAATCCACTCATCTTTTGAGTAATGCAAAAGCAAAAAGTTTGGCGTTCTATTAGAATTAATAAACTCCATCATAGTGCCATATGCGCCGTCGGTCACTCTTGTTCCGAATTTATTACTTGAACTCTTTAACTGGAACTCGTTTTTACAATGCTCGCAAAAGAAATCCGAGACTTTTTGATTATTGGGGTGATTCGAAAGATTCTCATTTAAGCATGTAGGGCAGTACATTTCAGAAGAGCACCAGTCCTCAGTTAATCTTCGCGCAATTTGAGAATTGCTTTTATAGTGTTCAAGAATTTCATTGTTGTATAAAGATAGATTGAGCATAGAAGCACTTCATACATTTCCGTCGTATCTTATTTGAGTATGTCTTCTTTATTAATGAATTTTAAGAAAGGACTTATCAAACCGTATTAATAACTGTGATTTGTCGCTAGCCCTCGCCTTTCCACACATAATTAACAACCAGATCATTCGACACTCCACACACCAAATATTTAACCCCCCGCAACCAAGTATATGCATGCCAAAAAAACGCAAGAAGACGCAGTTTGATCAGGGCGTGGAGAACTTTGGAGAGGAAGTCGGAGCGCTCGGCAAAAAGATGGAAAAAAAGAGCAATAAGTGCTGCGCGTGGTACCGCAATACTTTCGGGGTTGCAGGGCCGCTTATTTCCGCGATATTCTGGCTTGTCTGCCTTACTTTCGGCATATGGGCACTCAAATTCCTTGTGCTCAGCACAGGAGCTGTTCTGCTTGTCGGAACATACGATTTTTTTCTTGGAAACATTGGGATATTTTTCCTGATAATTCTTTTGTCTTCGTACCTGTCATATTTTCGAAGTATATCTCCCAAGGCGTATGCCGTGGTTTCGCCTTTATCAGCGGCGTTTGACATAACTGTGTTTTTATGGGTCGCAGCAAATATTGTTCAAATAATAAATATTGGCCTTAGAAATGACGTCCTTTTAGCAGGCGCAAGGTATACACTGAGTAATCTTGTTGCAATATTTCTTCTTTTTGCGTTTATTGGGTATTTTGTTCTTTTCATTGGGTTGGTTTTTGGAGGGCTTGGGCGCGCGCTCGATAAAGTCTCTATGCCTTGCCAGCCTGCGCGAAAGAATACAGGGCCTGCGCCTCGCAGGATTTATCGCTCGGGAAAAGACAAGATTCTCGGGGGCGTGTGCGGCGGCATTGCCGAGTATCTCAATGTTGACCCGGTTATAATTCGCTTGATATGGGCTGTTTCGATTCTGTTTTATGGTACGGGGTTCGCGCTATATATAATCGCGTGGATAATAATACCGAGAAATCCGAACCAGAAGTGGGATTGATTTTCTTAAACTGACGATTCGGACGCATTCTTTCTGTTTTTTGCTCACGTATTTCCTGTTTTGACCATAAAAGCGAGCTAATTTAAATCTTCTTAATAAACTTCTTTAGGGTGATGAAATGATTTTTGATACTGCTCTGGAAACTGAATTGGTGAATAAATATCATCAAGATTGTAAGTTCAGCCCAAATATGGATTTTGGAGAAATTCATGTCAACGAAGCAGGTTTGTATCGCGGTCATACTGTGTATGAAGTTGCCTTGAGGGGCGAATATCATACGCGGCTCTATTGTGTGACTGAAACAGAAAACGGTTCGAACATAAGCTCTGTTACTCTATTTAGTGTCATCAAAAATTCTGTTTCAGACATAACCTCTTTTTTGTCAGGAAAACATTCTGATAACGCGGCATGATCTTTTTCTTGAGGACAACCAATTCATCATTGTAGAAAACAATCATCAATTTTTTAATGCTTTGTCGGAATCACAGAAAGCCTTTTGCTCACATTGCTTGGACTATGTATTCTGCCAGCGCCAACTGATTTTTTTAATCCTTCCAAAACAAAATCCAGGATACAGTATGTTTCAAGGACATCGTTTCTGTCCATGCAATAACTTCTCTGGCACGAAGATTGATTTGCGCTTAAATCTTCGCGATACCATGCGTTTGCATCGCGCACGATATAGCCAACTGGCACCGGATGCATTGTTTCACCTGTTTTTGGATGCACGTTGCCCTTAAGGTGTTTTAACATTGTTGGCTCTTCAAAAAACGCATTAAAGCCTACATCAGTCTGAGTTAAAGATAGATCGTCCCTCAAGTCAGCACGTATTTGCCTGCATTCTTTTATGGATTCTGCAATGGGTCTGTCAGAGAATGCATAAATGATTTCACAAGACATTGTATTTACGGGGTTTCGTCCTTCTGTATTTTCATAAACGTTTTTTGAAAAAAGAGTGCATGATTCAGGAGAGATATTGGGTTTTTTCCATGAATCGTATTCATCTAATTTCCACAAAACACTGTTTATCAAGTCGGCATCTTCATTGTATCCAAATGGTACATCACTTGCTTCATATACTTTTTGAATCTCCTGAGGCAACGTATTTTTTTCATTAGCAGACTTGTCCAAAGAATTCCGGAAATTGCCAAACGACGTAAAATCAAATCCAAAACCTAACATCGTTGTTTAATGACTAGAAAATAATAAAAATGTAGGCGCACAGTTCTTTCCGTTTATCGTGCCCTGTTGTCTTGCAGGGTTTTATTGAGATTTCTATCGGCAACCCCCTGCAAACAGACATATAAGCGCATATTTACATTGGTTAAGCGCATGGATGTGGCGCAGGATATGCACCAAAAATATAACTAGGCATATCCTGTAAAATTTGGAGTCGGTTTTTGATTCGATGGGGCTTCGCGGACTGGGTTTTCATGCACGAGATCTTCTGTATCGCTTGTAAGTGCAATCATTATTTCTGCAAATTTAGGGCTAAGAAGCTCTGGGGGTGTGTTAAATGGTTGGAATGAGCTCCCTTCAACTGGTTCAAACTTCTTCGGAAATTCTTCCTTCAGCACACCAATATAATTAGTGAGATTTGTAATGGATTGACCTATCCTACAACTTTTGCCACTACAGAGTTCGTATAGAGCGTCAACATTTGCCACGAAATTTGTGTCCTCTGTCGGATTGACTTGCTTCATTAATTTCAGTACACAATTTGCAGCATAACGACAACATGCGCCTTCTTCTTTTATTTTGGTAATATCTGGATTATATTGTGGACAATAGAACATAAACTCGTTAATTAGTTCCTCGATATGTGTGTAATTGATTTTACCGTTCTCCATCTTATCACCTTCAATCTCCCTTGATGAGTGATTATGGAATCTGGTTTGTTTATGCGCTTCTTTGGGTTCTGGATTAGTTCCTATCACTCTCACGCCTTAGTAATGTCACTAATGAAATATTTCCTTTAAGGTCGTGAAACTATATATAGTTATGTTACCACGTTTTGGTGGCTTTTACTCTGTTTACACAACGTTTGGAAAAAACAAATAGCACATTCTACAGAAATAAAAACTCTTTCCGGCAATCATACTATATGTCAAATTCATTTAAATTTGCGCATCTTGCTGACTGCCACCTTGATTCGTGGAGAGAGCCTGTTCTCAAGCACACCAACCTTCTGGCGTTTCAGGAGGCAATGGGCTGGTGCATTAAGGAGAAAATGGATTTTGTGTTGATATCCGGGGACCTGTTCCACTCATGCACACCAGATATGGAAATTCTGCGCGCTGCAACCAAGAAGATGAAAGAAGTGCGCGATGCCAGGATACCTATTTACGTCATTGCAGGCTCGCATGACTTTTCGCAGTCTGACAAGACAATAATACGTGTCCTTGAGGCAGCCGGGCTTTTCATTGATGTTGCAAAAGCGAAAGAACGTGATGAACACCTTTTTCTGAAATTCACGACTGATGAGAAGACCGGCGCAAAGATTACAGGCATGCCCGGCAAAAAAGGCGGGCTTGAAAGAAGGTATTATGATGCACTTGACCTTAGCTCGCTTGAAAATGAGGCCGGGTTTAAAATCTTTATGTTTCACTCGGCAATTGAGGAATACAAGCCGCGCTTTCTTGCGGCAGTTGAAGGCATTCCTTTGTCCTGCTTCCCGAAAAACTTCGGCTACTATGCCGGAGGCCATGTGCACACAATATTTGAGAAAAACGAAAATGGTTTTGGAAAGTTTGTATTCCCGGGCGCGCTCTATCCAGTTAATTTCAGGGAGCTTGAGCATGAGCGCAGGGGGAATTTCATGGCGGTGTCTGTTGAAGACGGAAAAGTTTCAACAAGGCACATACCTATTGAGCCGCACATTGTGACTACAATAAGGATTGATGCTACCGGAAAATCAGCAGAAGCCCTTGAACAAAACCTGTCTGAAGAATTGAAAGAAGCAACTCTTGCAGATAGAATTGTGCTTCTTCGTGTCTATGGCAAACTTTCGTCAGGAAATGTGCGTGATGTGGATTTCTCAAAGGCAATGGAAATTGCGGATGCCAAAGGCGCGCTGATTTTTAAGAAAAATACGTTTATGCTTGAGGATCGTGAGTTTGAGGAAGTGCAGATTGAGGATTCGCTGAATTTGCAGGAACTTGAGTCTAAGCTTCTTCGCGAACACCTTGGGAAAAATGATATCGGCATGAATGAGGAATTGCTTGCGCGCGAGCTTATGGCATGCCTTGACCTTGAAAAGCAGGAAGGCGAGACAAACAA
>JAGLMX010000005.1 GCA_023139785.1 Candidatus Aenigmatarchaeota archaeon
CATGGAAATCACGCTGAAATAGCTGTTGCTGCCGCAAATGCAAAAAAAAATATTTTCGTTGAAAAGCCCATGGCCTTAAACGAAAAGGACATGAACAGGGTTGTGCGCGCAGTAAAGAAAAACAAAGTACATTACATGGTCGGCTTCAACAGGAGATTTTCACCTTTTGCCCAAAAAGCAAAAGAAATTCTCGAATCAAAAAAAGGCCCGTACATAATCACATACACTGTCAATGCAGGGATTCTTCCAGGAGACCACTGGACTTATGACGCAAAAGACGGCGGCGGACGAATAATAGGTGAAGGATGCCACTTTTTTGATGCATTTAATTTTTTCATAAACTCGGAAGCAGACTCTGTAAACGCGCATTCTGTCAATTCCAAAGAACATTTTTTCCATTCTGAAGACAATGTAGTTTCTTGCATCAAATACAAAGACGGCTCAATTGCAACACTTGTCTACACAAGTACCGGAAATAAAGAATTGCCAAAAGAGAGAATTGAGATTTCCCGTGGTGGTGTGTCGTGCGTCATAAATGATTTTAGAGAACTTTCCGTCTTCGGTGCCGGCGGCGGATTCAAAATAAGCGGACAGGATAAAGGCCAGATGAACCAGCTAAAGGCATTCGCAAAAGCAATAAAAGGAGAATCCGATGCAGGGCTATCTCTTGAAGAATGTGTACTTGCAACAAAAATATCTTTTGATGTTGTAAAGCAAATAAAAGAGGTTTCCAAATGAAAGTGTGTGTAATCGGCCTTGGCTATATTGGATTCCCAACTGCGTGCCTCATGGCAAGAGCAGGGCATAACGTCGTCGGGGTTGATATAAGCGAGGAACGTGTGAATAACATAAACAACGGCTCTTTTCTTTTAAATGAGCCTGGCTTTAAAGAGCTTTTTGATTCTGCTAAAAAAAATATTGTTGCAAAAATGAACCCAGAAAAAGCAGATGTCTTTGTAATATGTGTGCCAACGCCCCTGAAGAACAAGACACCTGACAACTCATATGTCGAGTCTGCTGCGAATGCCATCGCACCTCTTGTTGAAAAAGAAAACCTGGTAATTCTTGAATCAACGGTTATGCCTAAAGCCACACACGAATCAATTGGAAAAATTATTGAAAACAAAACAAGCCTGAAAGCAGATACTGACTTTTATCTCGCGCACTGTCCCGAGCGCGCATTTCCGGGAAATTTAATCTTTGAGCTCGTAAACAATGACCGCATAATCGGGTCAGACACTGAAAAAGGAAAAGAGATTACAAAAGAGCTTTACTCTTCATTCTGTAAAGGGAATCTCCTTTTAACAGGCACAGTCACTGCTGAAGTGGCAAAACTTTCAGAAAACACATTTCGGTCAGTAAACATTGCATTTGCAAATGAGCTTGCGCTTCTTTCAGAGAAGCTTGGAATAAATGTAGAAGAGGTCATATCTCTTGCAAACAAGCACCCGCGCGTAAACATACATACCCCGGGAGCAGGCGTCGGAGGGCACTGCATCCCGGTAGACCCGTATTTTCTGGTTCACGGACAAAATGCGCCGCTGGTAAAAACCGCCTTGGAAATAAACGAATCTATGCCAAAGCACACAATCGCGCTTCTTAAAAACGCCCTTCATTCTGCAGGAAAAAATATTGAAGGCGCGAAAGTCGTTTTGCTTGGCGCAGCATACAAGCCGGATGTTGACGACGCGCGAGAAAGCCCGACAGAAAAGCTCGTCGAAATTCTGGTTTCATACAAATCAAATGTTGTTGTCCATGACCCTCTGGTAAAAAGATTTGCATATCCGGTTGTTTCGGACATTGGCTCTGCTGTTGATGGTGCTGATGCCATAATCATTTCAACAGCGCATTCTGAATACAAAAAGATTGATTGGAACCGCATCTCAAAAAAAATGAATGTAAAACCCGTGATTGTTGACGGGCGAAACCTTCTCTCTTCGGCACCGCCAGAATTTATTTATAAAAGCATAGGAAATCCAGTGCAATAGGTAATTCCATGAAAGTTATGCTGGTTTTTGGAACGCGCCCTGAAATAATCAAAGTAGATCCGGTAATCAAAGAACTTGAAAAAAGAAAAATACAAGCAGTTCTTGTGCATACAGGGCAGCACAATTTAGACTCCTTACTCGCAGACCTGAAAATACGAAAGCCGGATTATGTTCTTGATCTTCCGCCGGAATCAGCAGGAAAATTCAAAGGAGGTCTTGCATCAGGAATCGTCAAAGCAGCAAAATGGAGTTTTGTAATTGCACAACAGATAAGAAAAATAACCAAAACAGAGAAACCCGATGTTCTTCTCTACCAAGGCGACACCCTTGCCATTGCATCTGCGTCTATTGCAGGCAGGCTTGTCTCAAGGCGCCCTGTTCTCGGGCACATTGAAGCCGGGCTTAGGACTCATGAATTATTTAATCCATTCCCCGAAGAAATTTCAAGAGTCATTGCAGATAAGGCAAGCGACCTTCTTTTTGCCGCAACAGAAGAATCTGCCAATAATCTGAAAAAAGAGTGCCAGATACATGGAAAAATAATACTTACAGGAAACACTATTGTTGATGCAATATTAATACACAAGAAATTGGCTGAAAAAGCGCGCGTAAAGCTCCCGAAGAAGTATCTTGTTGTTTTCATTCACCGCCAGGAAAACGTCCATACAAAAGAGACAATTACAAACATTTTTCAATTCATCAAAGGCGTCAAAGAAAAAGTAATATTTCTCGAACACCCGACACTCATGCAAAAGATTCATGATTTCGGGCTTGAAAAAGAGCTGAACTCCCTGAAAAACATCAAAGCAGTGCCATTCTATGACTATCTTGAGTTCATGAAAGTGATGAAAAACTCCCTCTGTATGGTAACGGACTCAGGCGGCCTGCAGGAAGAAACATGCGTACTGAAAGTCCCATGCATTGTCTGGAGAAAAAACACAGAGCGCATGGAAGCGGTTCGCGCAGGAAGCGCAGTATTGGTTGGAAACGACTACAAGCTTGCACTCAAATACGTTGGAGAAATACAGCAGAAAAAAGGGTTTTACAAGAAAGCAATGTCTGCAAAAAATCCATTTGGCGACGGCAAAAGCGCGAAAAAGATTGTTGATGCCTGCATAAAAGAAATTTCAGCAAAGAAATAGATTTTTAATTGTCCCAAAAAAAATATGCACGGTAGATGATGACGCTATTTTTTTTGTCTGACTTTTGATGACTGATGGGCGGTCTGATGCCACTAATTGGAGTAGTATTTGGATGAATCCTTATCTTAAGCTGATGCGGCCGGAACAATGGTACAAAAATTGTCTTGTGTTTCTTGCACTCGTGTTCTCTGTAAACTTTTTCAATACAGGCCTGTTTGTAAAAACCATGCTCGGCTTTGCATCGCTCTCACTTGTGTCTTCATCATACTATATCTTAAATGACCTGAAAGACATTGCCCTTGACAAAGCGCACCCTGAAAAAAAGCACCGCCCGCTTGCCGCAGGACGCGTAACAAAACAGGGTGCTGTAGCACTTTCTGGCACACTGCTCATTACAGGGCTCTGTCTCGCACAATCGCTATCAATTCCATTCTTCTTATTTGCAACAGCGCTTTTCACGCTAAGCGCATTATATTCATTGTACTTGAAGCATGTTGCCATCGTAGACATACATATCGTTGCAATCAACTTTCTGATACGCGCGGTCTCAGGAGCAGTCCTGATTGAGGCACCCATATCTCCCTGGCTTATCTTTAGTATGTTTTTCGTGGCGCTTTTTCTTGCAGCAGGAAAACGAATGTCTGACCGGGTTGCACTCGGAAGCGATGCAAAAAAAAGCAAAGTGTATTCCGTGTACACAGAAGACTTTCTTCGGGGGATATTATACGTAAGCGGAGCAACAGTAATTGTCGCCTACAGCCTCTATGCTTTTCTTGCTTACCCGGAAGGATATATGATGGCATCTATTCCTGTTGTAAGTTTCATGTGCTTTCGGTTCCTGCATTTTGCAGTTATCGGAAATATCGCTGCAAGGCAGGCGCACCGGCTGTTTTTTGACAAACAATTGTTTTTTGCGTTCATACTCTGGGCACTCATTTCTTTTGCGGTTCTGTACGCGCAAGCATAATGTTTGCAAAAAATCCAAGAACAACCGCGAACCAAAGAGTAAACGCCCTTATCACCAGCGTTATTGAAAGAGCAGTTGAAAAAACTATTCCTGCCGTGCTTGACAGAAGATATGCCATCCCGCCTTCTGTTGCGCCAAGGCCTCCCGGAAGCATGCTGATTGCACCCCCAAGAGTGCTTGCTGAATAAACAAAAGTCTCCCTGATAATGTCCGGAGATAACCCAAACCCAAGAACAATAAAATACAGGCCAATACATTCAAAAAACCACGCAACTGCGCCAAGAGAAAGGGAAATAAATGATAGCTTTCTTGAAAAAATCTGTTCTGATGAAGCAAATGCGCGTTTCATCTGCGCTATTTTTTTTCTGAAAAACGGGGGGTTAATTCTGCGCAGAAAAAAATCTGCTGTGGGTTTTATGAAAAGCGATAACATGAAAACAAGAGATGTCGCAACGATAAAGACAAGCCTCTGCTGTGGGAAGTAAAGTGCTGCAGATACGAAAATCAAAAGAACAATGCCAATAACATCATAAACTCTTTCAAGAACAACAACAGGCAGGCTCAAAGAATATTTTATCTGATGGTGTTTTTTCAGGTAATACACCTTAACAAGGTCTCCGCTTTTCGCAGGCGCTATGCTGAATAAAAAAGAGGAAAAAAATATCAGAAGGCTTTTAGATGTCTGGATTTTAATTCCGGCACCGCTTAAAAGAAACTCCCACCGTACAAATCGCGTTATGTAATTTGCAATTGACAACAAAATCACTGGAATTATCAAATCCCTGCGAAAATGCAAAAAAGATGAAACTATTTTTTCCGGCTCGCTTAAGAGAACTGCTACGATGATAAAAGCCACTGCAATAAAAAGGGGTGCTCTTTTTGGCATACAATTCATGATACTCCACGTGTTTTTATATAAACTGATAACACTGATGCGTCTTCATTTCCACACAACGCCGTAAATCACGAAACCTCCATTATAGCAGGAAGTGCAATCAACTCGTTTAAGTTCTTTGAGTTCAACACCATCGCGCCCGTCCAAGGACGTCAGGATTATCTCTTGTGCCAGCGGATTCATGTCCTCATTATGAAATATAAGATATCTGGGCCGCACCTGCTTCATCACCGCAAAAACATCTTCCTCGTTTTCAAGATAGTTGCTTCCGTTGCGCACGGCATAGCTTGTTGCCACATATTTGCTGTCTTTAAGAAAAACCCAATTTTGTAGCGTACCAACAATTGTGGCATTTGAATTCCTGGGAATGACATCATAAATGTTTTCTTTATGTGATTCAAAATCATAGCTATTGTGCCTTTCTAATGCATAGAAATTTGTTCCTACAAAGAAGCATAAAAGACAGAAAATTATAATTATGCGCCGATATTTTTCCAGAAAAAAAGTTTTTGATTTTGCCAAAACAGACTCCAACGTTGCCGCAGCAGATAGTGCCAAAAACGGCATCGCATAGGAAACATACCAGATAGTTGGCTTAACAAGGTGCACATAACCCAATAAGGCCACTAACATGATTTTCAATGAAGTGTGCTTTCTTTCCCTGAACATATATAGAAAACCTGCCAGCAAAAACAGGCTGTATGCCAGATCATAACCGAGAACATTCCATAACTTTAGCCAATTTGCTATCTGCTCTGATATGCTTAAAGCACCGAAGCCAACACCTTTCTGAAAAGTAATTTGTGTAAGAAATACCGGAATGTTTTTAGAGAGATATGCAATCCAAACAAGAAACGGGATAGACAATCCTGAAAAAAAGTAGGCTGTCTTTGCCCTCCGGTGCATCTTGTAGTCAAAAACAAAAATAAGTAGATAAATTATGGGAATTATCAGGCCATTAAGGTGTGACGTAGCGCCAAGGCCCGCTAAAAAACCAGCCAACACATATAAAAACGATTTTTGTTTCTGCCGGGCCCGAATATAAAAGTAAAAGCTTGCTGTTAAAAACAGAGAAACGAAAACATCCATTCTTGCAAGGCGCGAAACCATAAAAAAAGAGGGTGCTATGGCAAGAAACATGACAGCCCATTCTGCAGGAGCTTTTCCAAACAAGTTTTTAGCAATATAATACACAAAAAGCAGTGTAAAGAGTCCTGCAATTAGAGAAAAGATCCTCGAAACAAATAAACTACATTCAAAAATGTACATGAATGCAGCCTGCAATAAAAGGTATGTTGGGGGTTGCCAGAATGTGTATTTGTCAAGGCCTAAAAAAGATGCGGCAACAGGCGTTCCCAGAAACCCTTTTTCAGCCAAGGTACATGAAGGGTTCATGAATAGTGCTTCATCGAGGCCGTATAGCGGGAAAAAAGAGATATTTGACAAATATATTGCAAATATCAATACCGCTTCAATAACAAAAAAAATAACTTGCATTCTTTTCATAACGCACACAACACCAAAACTGTTGCTTGTAACTCTTTCAAGAATATTTTTTAAACAGAGTTCCCCACTCTGTCTTTTCAAAGGCCCTTATTTTCTTTTTTCCAATAAGAGGATACCAAAGATTATCATGATATACAGCAGAGCCCAGAATACAAAGACGAAACAGGGGTGTATGAAACAACAGCGGCTCAATAAAGGGCAGCTTTTTTCGAAACATTTGATCCCAGAACACGACAGGGCTTTTTCCTGTGTGAAACCTGTAGTTCACATTCTTTATGCTTTTTCCAACAATCTCTATCTGTGAAATATCCCCGCAGCCAAGGCCTTTGTCGTGCGCACTCTTTATGAACGGTATTTTCATTGGATCAAAGCCCATCATCTTTGCAGAAACCGCGTCAATTGCAACAGAATCTGAAGATGCCAGAATGTTGTTTTTAATAACAGGTTCCATTGTTCTCGGGCCTGCACCATCACCGGCAACAGTGCCGTCCATCACAGTAAAAATACCGGGATGTATCTCCTTTTGTATTGAAAGAAGATCTACCAGCACCTCGTGAATCATTTTATGGCTGTGATGCCTCCGTTCTGTTATCAGGCCGCCAAACGCGTTTTTCATAGACCCCGTTATAGTAGTATGCCCATGGCATTTCTGTGTCGGCAAGTGCATAACATCCTTTCCGCGAAACATGTCCGGGATTTTGAGCCCTTCCGGAAAAATTGCGTCAATTGCAGGCGTATCTGCCTTTGGTGTGTAAACACTCCATGAAACATCTGTTAGTGGCTGGAACTTAAGGCCGTGTTTTTCTATTATTGGAAGCCACTTGTTCTGCTTTGCCCCTTTCCAGGGATTTGTCACAACAGTTTTATTCTCAACAGGAAGTATTTTCCGATATCCATCTGCCTTCATCTTTGCAAGCACACCTTCGAGTTGCCAGGGCTCTGTAGAGCATGCCGGATAATAAAGAGACCATGAAAGATTCAACTTAAGTGCAAGTTCCCTTCTCTTTGAAATGCTTTTTTTGTACTCTGCAAGCTCCATCAGGCGCGCATAGTCTTTAAGAACTGTTTTCGGCTTTGTGGAAAGAACAGCAACACATGGAGGTTTCATAAAAACACTAAGGTGCCGCAAATTAATAAAACATTTAAAAGGTTGGCGTCAAGTTTTGCAGGGTACTTATGGCGCAAGGCAACAAAATTGTTTTTGATAGAAATCTTGCAATGAAACTGCTTCCGGCAATTATTCTGATTGCATCAATCTACATGGCATTTTCAATCAGGATGGAATCGGCATACTCTCCGTACTATCCCGACATAGACACATACTACATCTTTCGAATGTCTGAGCATGTTCTGACAAATGACTTTCACATCATTGGAATAGATCCTCTAAGGTATTATCCGACAAACATTGATATGAGAAACGAATATCTCGGAGTTTATTATTTTCCATCTATTGCATATGCTCTCGTTACAGGTGCTGGCTTAATAAATCAGGAATATGCTCATTTTGCATGGTGGTTCCCTGCCATCCTCGGAGCACTTACGCTAATACCAATATACTTCATAGGCAAAGAACTGCACAACAGGATAACCGGTTTATTCTCCGCATTCTTTTTTGCAGTCACTCCTGCAATTCTTGCAAGAAATTCTGCATGGTATATGGAAAAGGAAGTTCAGGCGACGTTTTTCATGCTCATGTCCCTTTACTTTTTCATTCGCGCAATCAGGAACAATTCTTTGCTCTCAGGAACGATTTCAGGCCTCTCTTTGTTTGTCCTTGCAACAATGTGGGGCGGAGTACAGCAGTTGTTTCTGGGCTATTCCATATTTGTGCTTCTGCTTCTGCTTGTTGATAAAGTGCCGAAAGGATTGTACAAAACATATGTTCCCGTTGTTCTGATAGGTCTTGTGCTCTCAGCATACTGCACAAATTTTGTCAAAATACAAACGATCTATTCTATTTTGAATCTTGTGGCCCTCAGTATCCTCTTAATAAGATATTTTGCAGAAAAATATTCTTTTGTTGCCACAGAGAAGCTCCGTCTCATTGTGCCATCAATATACGGCGCAGGCATCGCATTTCTCATGGTAGGCAGTTTTGTCTCATCAAAAATTGCAGGGCTGCTTATGTCCGCACAAGGCTATTTGTTTTATCAGCACAATGTGATAAGCTCAACTGTAGCAGAAAACATCCCTCCGACATGGGATGCTTTTTCAAATCAACTGGGAGCAGCGTATGCGCAAGGTGCTGTTCCGTCTGTTGCACTGCTGATAAGAAACCACTTGTTTGATGTCTGGGCACTTGGATTTTTAGGGCTTTTTATCTTTCTTTACAAAATTTATGAAAAAAAGGATACTGAGTTCTGGCTTGCAAATACAGCCACAGCCTTAATGATGTACAGCTTCTGGGCGTTCCTGAAAGCAACAGAGACTGCTGCAAAAGCAACATACCAGCCACTATTTGTGGCTTCTTTTGTTGCCGCAATCCTGCTTGTCTCAAGAAAAAACTATCTCGCGTCCTTGCTGTTCTCTCTTCTGTTTGTGTCCATGCTCGGTGCCTTGTCTTACATACGCCTGATTTTTCTGGTCGGGCCGTTTATAGCTCTTGCAGCAGCATACGGCTTATCAAACATTATCTCTTATGCATCCAAAGCAAAAATATTCCGTGCACAAAAAGACTCCGCAATAAATATTTATTCCGCAGCCGGCGCACTCCTGATTTGCCTGTTTCTATATGTCAACTTCTCTGCAGGAAACGTCATGGCACAAAATATGGGGGCGCACTTCAACGGCAACTGGGATGAAGCCATGAAGTTTATGAAAACAGAATCTGCGCCAGACTCAGTCATCTTGTCCTGGTGGGATTATGGATACTGGTTCCAGCTAATGAGTGAACGGGCAAGCAACCTTGATGGAGGAAACGGCATCGCAAGCAGAAACATACCAACAGCGCAATATTTTACAGGCATGATGAATGAAACCGAGCAGAAATTCTTCCTCGAAAAGATGGGCACCACACACATACTCCTTGATGCTTCAATGATTGGAAAATACTCGGCAATGTCCAAGATTGCAAACTATGGCAACAAAATTGACGCATACCTGCACTTCAGTCAGGCAAGCAGCGAAATGCAGGGAAATGTCACAATTGTCGCATTTTCCGCAAATCCATACATTTTGCTTGTGCCAATAAATGAATACGGAAACCTTGCAGGTCAAATCGTTATGTCCGTACCCGGTGGAGAAGTATATGTTTCATCAGTCTGCACTGAAAACGGAATCTTCCCAATGAACCCTCCGAAAAACAAAGAAACCATTGATGGTTGCGTTTTCCTTGGCCAGGGGTATGCTCTTTTTGCAAGCGGCGATGTTGCAAACTCGGCATTTACAAATCTCTTTTTCATGAATGGAAAAGATATTCCTTATGCAGACAAGGTATTTGATAATGGAGAAATCATGATTTATGAAATAAACCAGGAAATTGAGTACAAATCACGGGAAGCACTTTTGCCGTGGTGGGAAAAATACCACGATGGTTCAGGCCTTCTGGTTTATAACGGAACTGAACGGATTTATCAAAAGGCGGAGTAAATGTATCTGTTCTTATCTGCTGCTGCTGCGTTCATTACAACATATCTTGTTGCGCCAAAAATAATTTTGTTCTTCAAAAATATCGGCATAACCGGGCAGGACATACATAAAAAAGGCAGGCCGGAAGTTGCTGAAATGGGCGGCTTCGTTGCACTCATAGGATTTATACTTGGAATGATGTCATTCATTGCCTCAGCAGTATTTGTAATGGATGTAGATGTCACAAAAGCTCTTGCCGCAACACTCACAATAACACTCATAACCATGATTGGTATGCTTGATGATTTGACGTCTCTTTCACCACGCAAAAAAACTACTGGCTCTTTTGTCAAAAAACTGGGCTTTCGCCAAAGGCATAAGTTTCTTTTGCCGCTTCCTGCTGCCGTACCACTAATGGCGGTGAATGCCGGAGTCTCAACAATTTATCTTCCGCTTTTGGGCGATATCAATCTTGGTGTGCTTTATCCATTAGTTATTGTCCCAATCGCTGTTTTCGGAGCCGCAAATGCAACGAACATGCTTGCAGGACTAAACGGGCTAAGCGCAGGCCTCGGGGTTCTACTTCTTGGGTCTCTCGGCATTTTTGCATATCTCAACGGATCCTTTATAGCCGCTGCTATCGCGCTTATTTTCGCGGCATCGCTTATCGCATTTCTTCGCTACAACTGGTATCCTGCAAAAATATTCCCGGGAGACAGCCTTGACTACACAATTGGCGCCGCTGTCGCATCAGTTGCAATAATAGGAAACATTGAACGATTCGCACTAATTGCCTTTTTCCCGTGGTTTATCGAATTTGCACTCAAAGCAAAAAAAATGTTTCATGCCGAAAGCTTCGGCATACTGCAAAAGAACAAAACATTAAAGGCACCTGACAACGAAATAAACTCCCTGACCCACATACCAATGAAGTTTTTCCATGCAACAGAAAAGAAGGTTGTGCTTTCCATCATATGCTTCGAAGCAGTGATGTGCGCAATTGCGTTTTGTCTCTATCTGTAATGATCGCACACATAATTTACAAAAAATCCATATCCCCAATCTTTTCCATAGATTTTTTCTCTTCAGATAGTGCCCCAAAAAGCGCGTCAAGCTCAGAATTATCTAAAGAATCCAAAATACCTCTAAGCGCACCCCCCATGCGTATTTTTGAAATAAGTTTTTTGTGCCAGCGCGCTTCATACTCTTTCTGAAAGAACTCTTTTGAAAAATCATCTTTGTCAAATGCTTTTTTTATGGCACGAGCAGCAATGTCTGCCGAGATAAAGCCATAAATCAACCCCCCTCCTGAAAACGGCTTAACCTGGGCTGCTGCATCCCCGACAAGAATTGCCCTCTCCTTGCATGATTCCTGCTCGCCAAAGACAATCGGGTGCGCATAATATTTCTCAAACAAAACACCCTCTGATGAAAGGAATTTTTTAAAATAAGATATGTGGTTTTCTTTTGCTGCAAGGCCATACTCCGTCCTTTTTCCGCGCGGTATTTTCCATGCAAAAAATCCGGGAGCGACGCGTTTGCCATAATACAACTCCACAAGAGGCGAGCTATTGCATTCATCCACATAAGACATTATTCCATTTACAAGACGTGTTTTCCCAAAAAAGCCAAGATGATTTCTCAAAAAACTGCATGCCCCGTCGCAGCCGACAACCATTTTTGATGTGATTTTTTCTTGTCCGGCAGTACACTCAACAGCATCTTTCAAAACACATATTTTTTCAGCCGGTGCACCAAGAAACGTTTTAGCCCCTGCGCGCACAGCCTCTGAAAAAAGGTGCTTATCAAAAAGCGGCCTGTCAACAACATACGCCTGTGTTGTGTTTCGCCTCAGGGTAAACGAATTATCAGGGGAATGAAAAACAGCACCATAGATTTTATGCTCAAGAAATGCACTATTCATCCGGACAAAAGACGTTATTCTCTTGCTGATGAGTCCGGAACACGCATATTTGCCAACAGCATTCTTTCTGTCTATAAGAGCCGTATCAATTCCCTTTTGAGCAAGCTTTTTAGACAAATAAGAACCGATAGGGCCTGCACCGATAATTGAAACCTGCGCCTGATACATAAGACTCATTGAACCAAAAGCTAAATAAAGTGGACGACCCATTAATACATGTGATATTTCATGGCTGCTTTTGATATTGTTATGGCTTTTGTTGCGTTGGTGTCCTTTATCGCCGGTTTCTGCTGCGCCCACATGATACATACCCAAAAACGCCGCCACAAAGTGTCGTTTTCATCAGCGCGCAAAAAAAACAGAAAAGATTATGTGCGCATTGAAGACAAAGAAAACTACGAATATGAATCTAAAACAGAGAGAAAAACAAATACAAACACAAAAAACTCGAAGTTTGATGTTTTGCTTAACTATTTTTCTGAAAAAACACCTAAAAAACAGGCATACCATCCAATGCATCAACCCCATGCAGCCGCTACTGTTGCTGCCCCGCGAGCAACAGCAGCCCCCCAAGACGTCAATGTGTTCGAAAGGACTGCAGCACCGCTTTATCCAAAAACAGAACCTGTTAGAAGAAACTTTTTGCCGGAAAGCCCCATCGTTGCATCCACACAGCCTGTTGCAACCCCTATAGCACCCCCGCAAAAAAGCGAGGCCGAACGCAAAAAAGAAAAATCCGGGGACGAATGGGTTCCAATGGGCTTTTTTGAGGATTAACGAATATATTGTCTCAAGAATACAAATGTATATATACTCAGAAAGGCAATTACAAAGACCAAGTTGTTTTGGCACAAAAAAGCTATTTCTCCGCCAAATTACATGACAGAACAAGTAAAAAGTAGGTCTGCCTTTGATCGGGAGATCAAAGAAGGTGATTTTATGAATATGGAAAAACTTCGTGAAATGAAAAAGCACATGGCTTTGCGGGGAAATTGGAAAGAAGTAAAAAGAATAAATAAGATGATTGAGTTCCACGGACTGTAATCCGTTAATCTTAAACCAGAAGCCTTATAAAAGTCTATCACAATTTCTCTATATGTCTTTGTCTGATTGGACCCTTAAAAGGTACATACCTTTGCTTGCATTATCAATGCTTTTGCTCGCGTTCTTTGTTGGCTTTCTTGCATACAAGCAGATAACCACAGGAAATGTGGTGGAACTAGGTGTTGACTTTAGAGGCGGCACACAAATTACATTTGATGTTCCTTCTGCACCAAATGCAAATGATCTTGAGTCTTTACTATCTCAGGAACTTGGTGCCGATGTAAATGTAAAGATACTTAGGGGTCTAAAAACAACTGTTTCACTCGAAACCGCCATGGAATTGGAAACAGATGATGCAATAGCCCTTCTTGATTCTGCAGGAGTTAATTACTCAAATATTTCTGTCCAAAGAATTGGCGCCGCGCTTGGTGCAAGCTTTTTTGCACAGGCAAAAAGAGCTATTTTTCTTGCATTTTTCTTTATGGCGGCTGTTGTTTTCATAACATTCAGAAGCTTTGTGCCTTCTTTAGCTGTTGTCCTTGCAGCGCTTTCAGACATTGCTGCAGCACTTTTTGGAATGAATCTTGTAGGAATTGAACTTAATCTTGCGTCCCTCGCCGGCCTGCTCATACTCATAGGATATTCTGTTGACACAGACATACTGCTTTCAACGCGCATCCTTAAGCGCGGTGGCGGAGACAGTATTGACAAAAAAATAAAGTCTGCGATGGGTACAGGGCTTACAATGACCACGTGCGCCATTGTTTCTGTTTTTGTACTGTATCTTGTCTCAACATCACTTGTGCTTGACCAGATTGCACTCGTAATACTTTTCGGGCTCATTGCAGACCTTCCATTTACCTGGTTCCAGAATGTCGGAATAATGAAAATGTATATGTTAAGAAAAAATGCGCGATAAATATGAATAAAACAAAATTTTTAAAGGAGCCACGAATCATCATGGCATTACTTGCACTCACCATAGCATTCATTGCTATCGGGCCAACGCCTGTGCCAAACAACGAAGGCGTTATGGAACTTGATACAAACATTCTTTTGGGCCTTGATCTTCAGGGAGGTGTCCGTGCACTGATAGAGCCCGAAGACGCATCTCAGGCAACCGCACTTGAAGTCATTAGTGTTCTTGACACCCGATTAAATGCGTTCGGCCTACAGGAAATGAATTTAAAGGCCGTGCAGGTTGAAGATAAATGGCTCGTACAGCTTGAAATTGCAGGAGCAGACGAAGCAAAACTAAAGGAACTTCTTGAAAAGCAGGGCAAGTTTGATGCAACAATAAACCGCGTCATTGATATTGAAGACAGTGAAGGCACTCTTGTTCTGGATGACACAGAATATTCTTTTGAATTCTCAGGCGACGTTCTGATGAGAGTGAACGAAACAGAAAAAACAGAAGTGATTTATGGAGAAAAATTCATGCTTGACGGCATCCTGTTCAACTACACAAACAGCACAAACGA
>JAGLMX010000050.1 GCA_023139785.1 Candidatus Aenigmatarchaeota archaeon
TCTGTGAAAGGCAGAAACGACTTTATGGCGCACGCAGACTCGCGCCCTCATGACGCAGAAATAAAAGCAGTTGAGACTGCAATACGTTTTCAAAAAGAGTCCGGCGCAAAAACACACATAACTCATTTGACGACGGCTCGCGCAGCAGAACTTGTGCGCGATGCAAAGCAACAGGGGCAAGACACCACATGCGACACATGCCCGACATATTTGTTTATGACAACAAAAGACCTTGAGAAAAAAGGGGCGCATGCAAAGACGAATCCGCCCGTAAGAAATGAAAGTGATGTCTCTGCACTGTGGAACGGAATTAAAAACAATGAAATAGATATTATTTCAACAGACCACGCACCCCACACAATTGATGAAAAAAACAAGATATTTTTTGACGCCCCCGCCGGAGTGCCCGGGGTTGAAATGCGCGTCCCGCTTCTGCTTGATGCCGTCAATAACGAAAAGATTACGCTTGAGGCCTTTGTGAAGACCTGCTCAACAAATCCTGCAAAAAGGTTTGGTTTAAAAGAGCGTGGCGAGCTTAAAGAAGAAAACTTTGCAGACATCATAGTCGTTGATATGAATCTTGAAAAAGAAGTAAAGCGCGATGAACAGCACACAAAATGCGGCTGGTCTCCGTATGAAGGAAGACTACTTAAGGGCTGGCCCATTATGACATTTGTGAACGGGAAATTGGTTTATGACCTCAACAAATTTTATGAAAACAAAGGAGAAAATTTATTTCCCCAGCCATCTTCTTAAAAAAGCCCCTCAGAAACCACTTACAGAATACATTCCCAAATTGATAGATATTGCAATATCTCAAAACTGAAGATGTGTTATCATCTGACCAAAAAAAACATCTGTACGTGTTATATTTTTGTATCAGATGATTTCATATCATATCACACGACATACAAAGTTATTTTCTTTTAGAATTTATTGTAGCATAATTCAAGAAGTTCTTTTTCAATCAAGTTATGCACTAGAGCATTTCACACCAATACAAACAAAGCCATTATGATTATGGCAATTATCCATAAGAATATCTGTTTCACTTTGCGACATAAATTCAGAACAAATTTCAGAAATGTACGGTGCGTCTGATGCAACGTGGCTTATGAATCCGGCTTCTTCGAGCATTTGCTTCGCCTGTTCATGAGAAGTAAAACTTGCAAAAGTACCCTCATCAGTCAAATTAAAGAAACTTTTGTTTATATCTGACTTTCCTTCATTGGGATCTGCCCACATCATAAGCCCCCCTTCTTTGAGTACAGAATATGCATTATCCAAAAGTTCTTTTTTGTCATCATTAAGCAAATGATGTATCGAATATGATGCAGAAACAACATCAAAATCATCCAATGTTAGTGCCGTTTTTTCTGAAATGTATGTCTGCATGTCAGCATTCACTACGTTTACTCGACATCCCGAATATTTTGCTTCAAGCAATTCCTTTTTCGTTTCAAGGCCTTTTGCAAGCCCGTCATTAAACTCCACTGTTTCTACATGCATGTTTATAGAAGGCATATTTTCTCTTTTCGCACATTCATACACCCAATGTATGATTGCCTCTGTAGTTCCGCCCGTTCCGCCGCCAAGATCCAAAACCCGTATTTCATCGCCATCTTTTATTTTCTCCTGAAACGTATGATAAATTTGTTTTCCCATATAGTCATTCGCAGTTTCTATGTGAGGAACTCCTGTTTTTTCCTCTTCTTCAAAACGCAGTTTGTTAGGGTCACCAAGCTTGCCTGCTTTCGCCCAAAAATCAAATGACTCATTTGAACCGCTTTTTAAATCATCAGAAGTAAATGGTTCATACCCTTCAAGAAGCTTATTTGCGGCATCAGAATCGGAAATACTTGATAAATAAGCCATTACCCGATTAGTATCTCCTTCAATGAGTGCGTTTCGCAATTCGCACTCACCGTCATTCATCATATATTCTCCTTTCAGGGGAAACATACCTGTTTCAAAATTATCATGAAGGTCTCCCAACTGAGCATCTAATTCAGAAGAATCTATTTCAGGCCTATTTTGAAAATACGCAAAAGACATTATAGAATAAATCTTCTCAAGTTTGCGGTAAACACTGTCTTCCATTGTAGGGACGTGCCTTTGAAGAACACGGGAATATATCTCTAAATGATCTTTTCCGTCAGGACTCTGCCATAGAATATTTTCCGGTTTTTCCATTTTAATCACGTTATTATTGTATGCCAAACTATTTAAAGCCACTTAGTAGTAGTTAATCACTCTGCTAGCCGGAAAACCGCACCACCATAGTTGACGTCCGACAAACTAATAAATCTTGCAATCACATCTACACTTGGTGATTACATATGAAAGACTATAAACAGCAATTTATTGATTTTCTCCTTGAGAAAGGAGCCCTTAAATTTGGTGAATTCAAGCTTAAAAGCGGAAGAATGTCGCCATATTTTGTCAACACAGGTATGTTTGATGACGGGACAAGCATTGAGCGACTTGGCTATTTTTATGCGGCTCTTATCAATGACACACTCAAAGGCAATTTTGATGTTGTTTTCGGCCCGGCATACAAAGGAATCCCTCTTTCTGTTGCAACCGTAATTGCATTAAGCAAGGAATACAACATAAACAAAGGATATCTTTTTGACAGGAAAGAAGCAAAAGAGCACGGTGAAGGAACGCAAGAAGAAAAAATAAAAAGCACTATTGTTGGAAAGAAAATAGAGAACGGCGCAAGAATAATTATGATTGACGATGTGTTTACAACCGGCGGAACAAAATACGCGTCTATAAAGATGCTCACAGACCTTGTAGATGAACTAAAATTCCCTGCACTTGTTATCGCAGTCGACAGACAGGAAATGAGTGTAGACGAAAAGTCAGCAATAGGTGAATTTCAAAACAAGACAAAAATTCCTGTAATCTCCATTGTATCCATAAACGAAATTGTGGAACACCTGTCGGAAACAGGAAAAATCTCTGCCGCAGAAAAAGAAAGCGTACTTGAGTATCTGAAGCAATACGGTGATGAAAAAGTAAGGGGTGTATGATTATATGAATACAATAATTTCTTCTGACCGAAGCATTATAATTGCCTGCGATGTATCTGTTGAAAAGTTTGAGGAACTTGTAAAAGAAACATGCAATATAGATGGAATTGGTGGTTACAAGGTGGGCTTTCAGCTTGGTCTATCCGAAGGCCTTCCAAAAATAGTTGCTCTAGCAAGAAAATATACAAAAAAGCCAATCATATACGATCACCAGAAAGCAGGAACCGATATACCTAACACCGGAAAGAATTTCGCAGAGGTTTGCAAAAATGCAGGCATTGATGCCGTAATATTTTTCCCGCAAGCAGGTCCGAAAACACAAGAAGCATGGATTGAATCTGCAAAAAATGCAGGGCTCGGCGTCATAGTCGGCGGAATAATGACGCATCAGGCATACCTCAAAAAGGACGGCGGATATCTTGACGATGACGCTGTAAGAAAAATATATGTCAATGCAGCACAACAGGGCGTAACAGATTTCGTTGTGCCTGGGAACAAGCCGGAAGTAATCAAAGAAATAAAAGCACTGCTTGAAAAAGAAGATATCTCTCCGATATTTTACGCACCCGGCTTTGTTGCCCAAGGTGGAAGAATCTCTGATGCCGCCCTTGCAGCAGGCAACAAGTGGCACGCAATAGTGGGGCGCGGAATATACAACGCAGAAGATTATAGGAAAGCTGCAATAGAGCATACGAAAGAAATTTTGTAAATCAAATCAACATGGCCTATCTACTCTTTTTCTGCACAACGTAAACACCAAGAAGTATAAGTGCAATTCCGATTAGGGTGTATTTTGTTATAAGCTCACCTAAAAAAACAGATGAACTCACCACTCCGGAAATTGGAATAATAAAGAAAAAAGAACTTGTCTTAACAAGCCCTATTCGATCAATGCTCTTAAACCAAACAACATATGTGAGTGCTGTCGTTGGCACAGCAATCCATAAAAGAAGCAAAAAAGAAGACAAACTAATCTTGCCTAAAGAAAAAATATCTCCTGACAAAAGCGACAATACAAAAAGCATCATAGTGCCTACTAAAATTGCGGCAAAAGTTACATTAAGGCCGCCATATTTTTTGACATATTTTTTGCCAAGCATTGAATAAAATGCCAAACAAACCCCGCTCAATAAAATAAGCAAATTTCCCATAAAATACTCAGTTTTTACGACATCGCCCATACTAGCACCGTTTGTTACAACCGCAACAACACCCAAAAGCCCGATAAAAGTTCCGAATACTGCTTTTTTTGTGACTTTTTCTCTAATCAATATTGGCGCAATAAAAACAACCAAAAGAGGCCACGAATTCAAAAGAATTGCATTATTTGTTGCAGTTGATAATCTCACACCAACAAGATTGATGATACCAAAAATAAAGATACCCATAAATCCAAGAAATGATAATCCCAACAAATCTTCTTTTTTGATTTTCACCCGTTCATTCAAAACAAACGGAACCAAAGCCAAGCCTGCAAAAAAATATCTAAGAAAATTGAATAAAACCGGACTGATTTCACCGCTCAATATTTTTATTGGGGGGTGTTGCGTTCCCCAAAGCAGAAATGTCAATATAATAACGACATACCAAGACACACCAGACTTTTGCATGAGAGATATATGAAGTTATAGCGTATATATGCTGCATCTAAGTTAAAAACTGCTTTGTTAGAATTAAAGTTTGCACCCAGTTACCTGCTCAAGCCATGCAACATCCTTTACGCCATTATATGCCGTATTATTGTACACAACAGAAGGCACCTGCTGTAACCCCAAGTCAACGCACCCCTGCATAAACTGCCCGTCGCAACTCACATAAATCTTTCCGGAATACATGCCCAGCATTTGCAATTGCATTGATGTTGCAGATGCCCCTTCAGCAGAAAAACTTTGATCCAGAACACCATATACTCTAAGACCATTATCATAAAGGCAATCCACAAAGTTCTTTGCAGAACCTATATCCTCTGTCGACTTTTCAACCATGACCATGCCTTCTGAAAGAAGCTTCCCGTCCTTTGTTACATATACTTCCTTAAAGTTTGTTTCAGAAGCTGTTGTAGCCTTTAATGCAATTTTATACATGCCACTCTCTTCATTGGCAGACAAAACCTCAAATTCAACTCCCGGGTTTGCAAGTTCGTACAATGCCTTTACTTTTTCAGCCGCAGAATCGGATGAATTAAAATACAGACCCCATGCAACCGGACCGGCAATCGAAACAATTAGGGCAACAATAAGAACCGCAGTAAATCGCGCTCCAGCCCCGCCCTCTCTAAGAACCATACACACCATTGAGAACACAAGTTTATATATTTGTCTGAACACTCGAGGCATTATGGCATATCAAACCCTTGCGTCTGGCTGATAAAGCTCTAAAATCCAGAAA
>JAGLMX010000051.1 GCA_023139785.1 Candidatus Aenigmatarchaeota archaeon
ATTTCTCCGCGCACTTTTTAATGAACTCCGGAAACAGCGGGCGCTATTATAATTTTTTCAGCAATTCAACCAAGTCATTTTTTGATATTGCGTTCCATATAGAAACTTTTGCCAGAATATCGTTAAGTGTGCCTTTTGCGACTTCCTTATGTTGCGGAACTGTGATGTTGTGCTCTCCTGCAGGTGCTGTTTTTCGAAGGCGCACGTGACTTCCGCGTTGCCTCACTATTTCGTAGCCGAGATTTGAAAGAAGTTTCATCAGCTCTTTTCCGCTAACAACCGGCAGCTTTTGCAGGAGAACCGACCTCCATTTCAGAAATAGAAAGCACTTTTATGTTTTCCTTTGTTTCGCCAAAGTGAACCTCTACAGATTCTTTTACGTTTTCCATCAACTCGTCAAGGCTTTTCCCCTGCGTAAATATGTCTTCACCAATGCCGCGAGCACACCAGTAATCTCCATCAAAATAAATTTCAATTTTTACCAACATAAAAATACCTTCTTGGTATATTTGTAGAAACATGTTTTTAAAGGCATTTTTGTGCAAAAACGGGTTATTTCTTTCCACAAGCCTTAACAAACCCAAGAAACAATGGGTGCGCCTCAAGAGGCCTTGAGTTGAACTCAGGGTGCGCCTGGGTTGCGGCAAAGAATTTGTGCTTTGGCAGCTCAATGAATTCCATGAGCTTTTTGTCGGGGGATGTGCCTGAAAATACAAGCCCTGCGCTTTCAAGCTTTTCAATATAATCAGGATTTACTTCATACCTGTGCCTGTGGCGCTCTGAGACTTTTTCCTTGTCGTAGAGGCTGTGGACAATGCTGCCTTTTTTGAGCACAGCAGGGTATGCGCCAAGGCGCATTGATGCGCCGTAGTTTTCTTCTTCAAGATTTTTTTTCTGGCTAGGGAGAATATCAATAACAGGATACGCTGTCTTTGCATCAATCTCTGTTGAGTGCGCACCTTTCATTTCTGCTACGTTTCGGGCATACTCTATTACTGCGGTTTGCATGCCAAGGCAGAGGCCGAGGAACGGAACATTATTTTCCCGGCAATATTTTATGGCATTTATTTTGCCTTCAATACCTGTTGAGCCGAAGCCGCCGGGCACAATAATGCCGTCAAAGCCTGAAAGAATCCCCTCATCAGGATTCTTTTTTTCAAGGATGGTTGACTGCACTTGCTCTATCTTTGCCTGAACGCCTGCGTGCGCACTGGCGTGCTTGATTGATTCAAGCACTGAGAGGTAAACATCAGAATGCTCTGTCTTTCCATGGGAAACGTATTTTCCGATAATGCCTATTTTTATTTCTTTTTTCGCATTCTGCATCTTATCCACAAAAGCCTTCCACTCAGAAAGGTTTCCTCTTGGCTTAAGGCCGAATTTTGCAAGAAGCTTTTTTCCAAGCCCCTGCTCTTCAAAAAGAAGCGGTATTTCATATATGCTTTTGACATCAGGGTCGTCAATTATGTTTTCTTTATTCACAAAGCAGCGCTGCTCTATTATCCACTTTCTTGGTTCATCTATGCCTATTTCAGAGCGCAGTATAAGAAAATCCGGTGAAATCCCGACTTCGCGTAGTTTGCAGACAGCATGCTGTGTTGGCTTTGTCTTTAGTTCGTTGACGTTTCTCAAATAGGGTAGATAGGATACCATGACGTATGTGCATGGGTATTCCCTGCCAAGCTCACGTACGGCATGCAGGAAGACCATGTTTTCAATGTCTCCGCTCGTGCCGCCTACTTCGACCAAAACAAAATCATATCCATTTGCTGATTCAAGAATACGTTCCTTGACTTCATTTACTATGTCAGGTATCATCTCGACATCGCGCCCGCCGTATTTTAGCTGGCGTTCCTTTTGTATGACTGAAAGATAAATCTGCCCTGTTGTTATGTTGTTGCGCTTTGGCACAACCTGACCGAGAAAGCGCTCGTAGTTGCCAAGGTCCTGGTCAATCTCGCCTCCGTCGTCTGTCACAAAGACTTCCCCGTGCTCTGTCGGGCGCATTGTGCCTGCATCTATGTTGATGTATGGGTCAATCTTAACGCCTGTGACAGAATATCCTTCGGATTTGAGGAGCCTTCCGATTGACGCAGTAACAACTCCTTTTCCAAGACCGGACAGCACACCGCCTACGACAAAAATAAAGCGCGGCTTCTTTGTTTTTTCAGAATCAGGCACATTATGCATTGGGCTCATAATGTATACTTTGTCTGGGTGAGAAAATTTATATATGCATTTGCTTGTCGCGTGTTGCAATCCAGTTCGGAATTTTTAAAGATTCATAACGCTGTTATTATTGGTTTTTATGGATTTAAATGACTTTTACGCGCTTTTTCATGATGTTGGCTGCGCTAGCCCGAGAACTTTTGCGCGCCGCCTGATTTTGGGGGTGGCAAAGATTTCTGAATGCCCTCAAATAAAAGGAGTTGTAAAGGAAAAAATAGTGCGCGCACTGAAAGATGGCGTTACTTATGCGTGTGCGTCCTGCGCTTATGGCTCAGCCAGCGTTATACTTCGTCCGTGCAAGGCAGAGGGCAAAACGACCGGAGAAATACGGATTTCATGCAAGAATAAACGATTTCCTCTTTTTGATGCAGGCGCGCTTTTTGAAATTGCACTGAAAGAGGGTGCATTGAAAAATATTTCTTATTCTGAAGAGCTTGGGTTTATTTCTTTGCGCATGGGTGAAAAAAATATTTTTGTATTCGAAAACGGTCTCATTCGCGTAAAACAGGCAGAAGACAGGAAAGATGTTGAGGAAACAATTGAATACGTGCGCGCACTTATCAAAAAAGCTGAAATATGCGGTGTTTGTGGTGGGACAATGGATGAGTGCCGGGCGATGTATTGCATGCGAAGTGATTCGGATTTACTTTAACGAATTTCTGAGGTGCGGGAGTTTGTTTTCTTTCCTAGTTCCTGAGGAATTACGTTTAGGTCTGCGCCCGCAAACTCACGGGAAAGTTCTTTTCCTTCAAAGTAGTCATGCAAAAAGATTGCCAGAGCCGCGACTTCTGAGTGCGGCTGGTTGCCGACACCTATATTGTAGTCTGCCCTTTCGTAAACATCCCACGGCACTTTTTCGCCGCCGACAATTACAAGAAGGTCTTTGTGTTTTTTTATAGAATTTATTTTTTTCTGAATGGGCATGCCGTACATTGTAAGGTGCGCTTTTTTCCCGGGAAACTCACGTATGATTTTTTTCCAGTTTTTTTCATAGCTTATTTTGAAATTCCCGCCGAACCTTGAAGATATATCGCGCACAGAATCGAGTATCTTGTCATCCTTTTCACCTGAAAGAATTACGTTGTCTGCGCCAAGAGCCCTTGCAGTAAGGCAGACATGGGTTGTAATGCGGGCATCACGAACGTGGCGGTGCCCGAGACGAAGAACTGTGAGCATTATATTCACAACTTGAGCTTATTTTTCCAAAACGTGCAGACTTCGTCTGTTTTTGCGGCAGAGCGCCCGATATATTTTTCAGGGCTTTTTAGGGCGAGCATGTTTTTGGAGGATATTTTTTCAATATAGTTTTTTAGTGATGAATCGTTTTCTGCAAGTTCAACAATTCCTTTTTCTTCTTTTTGTGCCAAAAGCGTGAGCTTTCGTACGGCTTCGTGCGCGTCCGGGTGGCCTGCCTTTGCGAGCAGAATATATAGCGGCTCGGCAGCAACATGCTCTTTGCTTTTATTGAAGTTGGCATTCATGTGTTCTTTATCAACTGAGAGTTTTTTTACAGCATCAGTTATCCTTAAGATTGATGCATAGAGCGCGCCAAAAAGCTCGGGCAGGAATCTTTGCGATGCCGAGTTTGTGAGGTCTCTTTGGTGCTCGGAAATCTGGTCAAGATATACGGTTGTCATTCTTGGCATAAATGCCTTGTAGATGCTCTTTATGTTCTCAAATGTGATGGGGTTTCTTTTGTGCGGCATTGTGGATGAGCCGACCTGGTCTTTGCCGAACAACTCTCCGACTTCTGAAATCTCGCTTCTTTGAAGATTCCTCATATCGTCTGAGAAGTTTGCAAGAACAGAAAATGTGGAAACCGCGGCATGGGCGAGGTCTGCAATTGGTTCTGGAGGCACGATTTGGGTTGAATGCAGTGCAGGCTTTATTCCAAGTATATCGAGTGTTGTTTTCTCAAAATCTTCTGCGTTCTCAAATATGACTGATGATGCATTGTACGCACCGACTGCGCCGGACATTTTGCCGCAAAGAGCGTTCTTTGCGTTTGTGATGGTCTCTATGCGCGAGCCAACTCTGTTGACGTATGATGCAACTGCAAAGCCAAATGTTATGGGTTCTGCATGCTGACCGTGTGTCCTTCCGATTTGAAGCGTGTTTTTTTCTCTTTCTGCAATGGATATCAGTTCGCGCTCAAGTTCATTCAGTAATGGAATAAGCTCTTTTTCAGAGAATTCTTTGTATCTCAGAGCGTTTGCTGTGTCAACAATATCGTATGATGTTGCGAGAAAATGAACAAATGGCTTTGCTTCTTCCGAAACTTTGTTTCGGATGCAGTTTGCAAGGGCGCGAATGTCGTGCTTTATGCGCTCTTCTTCTTCAAAAACTTCTTCTGCAGTCACTTTTTCGCTTGCGCCCGCGATTTCGTCTGCAACCTTTTTGCTGCATATATTGTGCTTTGCAAGCGCTTCTGCAAGCGCAGACTCAACGCGAAGCTTGTATTTTGTGTATGATTCTTCAGAAAAATAGGGCATAATGGCGTTGTGCGCCTTTTTGTTACGTAGATACCGGTAATCAAGAGGGGAGATGCAGGAGTCGAAGGTCATGCCTATATTGAGAGAAAAAATAATAAAAAGAGGACTGCACTAGCAGACTTTACTTAACAGCCTTTTCAAACTCAGTCCTGAATTCAGAAAACATGTCCTGAGTGCGCTTGACTGCGTCCTTAAGCGATTTCTCTGGGTTCTTGCCTTTTATCATAAGGTTTGGATGACCGAGGTATGGGTGCTTTTTTTCATAGGCGGCACTTGTTACAGTTTTGTCGTCCCAGAGTGTTTCGCGCAGCACGTTTGCGAGTGTGTGGCCTGCGCCTTCAATCTTGACAGAAATTCCGTCTTTTCCCATTTTTGTTGTCTTGACTTTCATAGAAACCAGTGGAATATCTTGTTCAAAAGCTTTATATGGGTTGCGTTTCAATTTCAGGTGTTGAATGGATTGAGTGAATTGTGCGGGCGCCATTTTACTCAATAATGCATGGCTGTGCGCTGTTAGCTAAAATGCACTGGCTCGCTCATTAAATATCATGAAAATCCACTGGTTTGATTGATGAGGCTTTTCAGGCTATTTAATGGCTCACACCGAAATTAAGGTGAGCATACCAATTTCGCGCTCGCTCATTAAATATCATGAAAATCCAC
>JAGLMX010000052.1 GCA_023139785.1 Candidatus Aenigmatarchaeota archaeon
CGGTGTTGTGTCGTTTATTGGAGGATCATCATTCAAAGGAGTAATGTTTATTGACACAAAAGCTGTGTTGCTGTCAATTGTGCTATCATTTGCCGTAAAAGTAAAATTGTCATCGCCGCTGTAATTTGCATCAGGAGTATATGTCATATCTGGTGCGGTTCCTGTAAGTGTTCCGTGAGCAGGATGTAAAATAATGCTATACGCAAGTGCGTCTCCATCAACATCATCTGCGTCGAGAGTTATGCCAACCGAAGTGCCTTCAGCTGTTTCTATACTATCATTGTATGCGACAGGCGCATCGTTTACAGGAAGCACAGTTATTGTAAATTTGTCCAGGTCTGCCATCCCGCCTTCATCTATGACCCGAACAATTACAATAAGCATACCATTCCAGTCTGCTGTTGGAAATATATCTACATTGTCGTCGGAATCAAGTATTATCGTTACATATGCCCCCGATGCCGTAATTGCAGTATAAGTCAGGTTTTCATCCGGAGTCTCAGCATCACTTGCATAATCATTTAGGTTGAATGCATCTTCTAGAAAAGTGTCTTCGTTAAGAGTCTGGTCAGGTATCCCTGACAGGGTTGGTGCTGTATTAGATGGTGCCACTGTTATTGTTTTGGTTCCTGTGCTGTTTACGTTACCGTCTGTGTTCTGAGCATATGCTGTGTATGTATAAATACCATCTACTAAGCCAGTGAAGTTGTGGTATAATTTGTGAAGACCTGCATTGTACGACGCAGTGATTTCCTCAGCAGAAAGGGCACGGTTATGGATACGAACTTCGTCTATTGTACCGTTGAAAAATTGCGTCCCTTCGGTGTCTGATGCAATAGCGAGATTCGTAACTGAAGAAAGTATGCCTGCCGAAGAAGAATACTCAATGCTGTTTCTCAGAACGCCGTCGGTGTATAATTTCAATGCTGTTCCATTATAGGTTCCAAGAATATGGTGGTATGCTCCTTTTAAATCAGGTATCTGACCACCATAAGAAACTGTCCGGATAGCACCTGCGACAGGTATCTTAAAAGTTATTGTTTTTGGAGTGTCTCCAAATGAATTAGCAGAAGTGCTGTAATCAAGAGAATATGATGCTTTGTTGTTGCTGAGGGTGTCGTATTTTAGAACCTTGCCACACCACGTGCCGTTATTATGTGGCACAAAATAGACATATCTGCCGTCAAAGACTGCACCCATAAAACCTTTCATGCCGTTGGCGCCGTCTTCGTTCTCGGCGTTGTAGACATCCCAGGAGGCTGTGTCGGAAAAACTAGCAGTGGTGTCGTATCTTAGGACTTTGCCATAACGAGCGCCATTATTGTATGGCACAAAATATACATGCCTGCCGTCAAAGGTTGCACCAAAAAAACCTTTCATGCCGTTGGCGCCGTCTTCGTTCTCGGCGTTGTAGACATCCCAGGAGGCTGTGTCTGAAAAAGTAGCAGTGGTGTCGTATCGGAGGACTTTGCCGTACTTAGCGCTGCCGTTGTCGTATGGCACAAAATAGACATGCCTGCCATCAAAGACTGCACTTCTGAAACCTTTCATGCCGTTGGCGCCGTCTTCGTTTTCGGCGTTGTAGACATCCCAGGAGGCTGTGTCGGAAAAACTAGCAGTGGTGTCGTATCTTAGGACTTTGCCAAAATAAGTACCGTTATTGTATGGCACAAAATAGATATGTCTGCCATCAAAGACTGCACCTTTGAAACCTTTCATGCCGTTGGCGCCGTCTTCGTTCTCGGCGTTGTAGACATCCCAGGAGGCTGTGTCTGAAAAAGTAGCAGTGGTGTCGTATCGGAGGACTTTACCATGATAAACGCCGTTCTGAGTTGGCACAAAATAGATATGTCTGCCATCAAAGACTGCACCTGTGAAACCTTTCATGCCGTTGGCGCCGTCTTCGTTCTCGGCGTTGTAGGTATCCCAGGAGGCTGTGTCGGAGAAATTGGCAGTGGTGTCGAGTCTTAGAACAGTACCATACCAACCTTCGTGATAGTTTGGCACAAAATAGATATGTCTGCCATCAAAGACTGCCCCCACAAAACCTTTCATGCCGTTGGCGCCGTCTTCGTTCTCGGCGTTGTAGACATCCCAAGAGGCTGTGTCGGAAAAATTAGCAGCAGTATCATATCGGAGAACTTTGCCATGAGTGGTGCCGTTATAGTTTGGCACAAAATATACATACCTACCGTCAAAGACTGCGCCTGCAAAACCGACCATGCCGTTGGCACCGTCTTCATTTTGGGCGTTGTAGACATCGTAGTTGACTGTGTCCTGAAATTCTATTGTTGTTGCATGAGCCCATTTTGAGACAATGGTCTGCTTTGCGTTGTTCCACTGGGATTCTGTTGCTTTTATCCATGCTTCTATTGTGATTTCCTCTGTGATGCTTAAGCTTGTTGCAGTCCCTGCATCTATGTAATCATCAGCGCCGTCAAAGGCTCTTGCACCGCCGAATTTTCCGGCTGTTGTGTATGCTGAGCCGGAATTTGTTCCGTCATTAGAGTATGTGGAGTAGTCTTTGAAGTCTGTGTCGTTGTTGAATCTCCACCACCCAACCAATGAGTTGTTCCAATCTATGAATGCTGTGATGTTGTTTACGTCTGTTGCTGTAACATTGATGGCGGCATATGTTTCAGTAATGGTTGTGCCATCGTCCGGTGTCGGAGGAATAAAGAATACAGCAGGATCTGCAAAGGCTGAAGAACAGTGTAATAGTATGGCTACAAATAACATTGGAACAATTGCTATTTTATTCATAATCGTTATACCTCTCTTAGTCATTGTGCGCGTGTTGCTATTTCATGACCTTGTTGAGCGAAGCTTTTGCTTGAGATTTTTATGGCAATTCAACGGTTTCTTCAGAGCGCGCACCATTATACAGGTTCTCTGTGTTGAAAATAAGAAATACAACTTTTGATTGCCAATGCGCAAGACAATACAGGGGAATTGCTCGGGTTCGTACTCGCATTCACCAATATCAACATCTTGCCAACACAACCTGTACCACAAAACGGAAGACTTAATGTACTACAGACGGCAGTTATTTTTTGTTGTATGTTTTCTTAAGACCATAAATTTCTTGCTTAATTATTTCTTACACTCCAACAATAAACATCAAATGTAACTATCCCTCAGTTATGATATGACGTCAATCTTTTAAAGATATCTCTGTGTTACGCAATGGCGTTTTTGTGTTAGATACTCCTGTTGGTGCCACAGCAGGAGTTCTGGATTAAAACCGGCTTGTGTTATATTGTGCCATAGAATCCGTTGACCTGGTGTTCAAACAGCGCGCACCAACCTTATTTTTCCACATCACCAGAATTACGTGACTGAAAACAAATAAATATTTCAAATTTTATCCGAATTTTGAAAAAACATATAAAACTACACTTTAAACGTATATTTCTATGTTTGAGTATCTGGTTTCTTATTTTATGACCGACCTTGTAATAATATTCAAAGTCTTATTCGCTCTTTTAATGGGCCTTATTGTCGGCATGGAACGACAGAGAATGAGAAAGTCCGCGGGCATGAGAACACACATAATTGTCTGTGTCTCAACAACCATGGTGGTTGCAGTGGCTATGGCTGCGTTTCCTGCAGCAGACTCCGGCGCGCGAGCAATTGCGGCAGTCATTACAGGCATAGGGTTTCTCGGAGCCGGGCAGATAATGACCAGCGGCGGAAAGATATCAGGCATTACTACTGCCGCAAGCATATGGGCGAATGCGCTAATCGGATGCGTCATAGGGCTTGGGTTTTATCTGGTTGCGTTTGTCGGCACAATGATTATGTTCTATACATTCAGGCTGAAAAAAGGCACTGGCTGGACGCGCTGACCTATATAAGGCAGTTAACTTAATTCTAACCATGAAGACGAAATTTATTATTTTAGTATTTATCTTGGCTGCAATTATTGGTGGCTGTGTAAGTATTGAGAGCTCAACTCCTGAAGAATCAGACAGTCAATTTAAGGAAAATGAGATACTCTATTTTTATTATCCGGGATGTCCACATTGTGCTCATGCTAAAGAAGTCCTTGATAGCTTAAAAACCAAATATGGTGATACGATTTCAGTAAAGGAAATTAATGTCAACGAAAACACGGAGAATGAAGATTTGTATAATTACTATTTTGAAAAATCAGGTGCATCTGTTCAGGGAGTTCCTTTTATTTTTATAAATAATCATTACATTGTGGGTTGGACAAATGACAATGAAGCAAAACTTGAAAGTTATGTTATCAAATAAAGTTCGCCTTTGTTCTTTTGTACTCATCAGACTTTTTTGGGAATCATATGCCAAAACGAGCAATAATACTTCACGGCTGGAAAGGTGTGGCTGAAGGCGCATGGCGCCCGTGGCTGAAAAAAGAGTTTGAAGTAATTCTTCCGCAGCTGCCAAATGCAGACAACCCTCAGGTTAATGAGTGAGTTGCGCACATTTCTGGTGTTATCGGCACTCAAGGCTGTGCCCGGCAAAATATGTGTTTTTGTCTTGGTTGCATTGCTAGTTTGCGCTACATAGAGTCCCTTGAAGCAGGACAAAAAATTGGCTGGACTGTTCTTGTTGCAGGATTTTCTGATATCCTCGAGCATAAAGAACTTGACAGTTTTTTTGAAATGCCGATTGAATGGGAAAAGATAAAACAGAACTGTAAGAAAATCATCGCCATAAATTCTGACAACGATTATTATGTGCCGCTTACGCATGCAAATGTTTTAAGAAACAAACTTGGGGCAGAAGTTATCATAAAGCACCACCGCAGAAATGCTTCATGCCGTGACGGGATAACAGAACTTCCGGTTGCGCTTGAAAGTGTTTTGAAGATTTCCTGCATAAATTCCGGATAAGATGTGCTCGCATTTTTAACTGCTTGCTCGCGCAACATAGAAAACGACTACGCCAACCAGCAAAAGTATGGCTAGTGCCACAAACAAAATTTCTCTGAACTTCTTTTCATCTGGCGTGAGGTCACTCCATCGAACCCGGTTCTTTTCCCAGTCTTTTTTGTGGACCCTCTCTGCTATCAGAAAGACAAGACCCAGAATCCATAGTGTGCTGTTTCCTGTGGCAATGCCTATTGGCAGCCATATGATGCCTATAATGAAAAGGTTGTAGTAATCTGTTGGCCTTTTATGTGTTTTGCGTGACCAGAGCGCGACTACTGCAAAAAGGAGTATTAGAACGGCAATTGCAATGAGTATCAACGGAGTTGCGGACATGTAGTTACTTGGAGTATAACGCATACATACCCCGTTATTTCCGGATTCTGCCCTGCTAAGAAGTATTTGATGTTTTGCTGTTGAACCTAAACCAACCAGAACAAAAACATCAAAGACATAACATTGTTAGAATA
>JAGLMX010000053.1 GCA_023139785.1 Candidatus Aenigmatarchaeota archaeon
TAGAAACGCTGCAGGGAAACGAGACACTTGAGAGATGGTTCTGTGTGGGGGGATGTGAATGGTAAGGTGCATGTTGCCTTTTTTGGTTATGTTGGCTTTGCTGGTTACCCCGGTCTCTGCTGCGGTGTCTGTGACAGTATCCCAGTCCGGCGCAGATTCCGGTAGCGTCATGGGTGGGGAGACGTTTACTGTCACTGCTTCCGGTTGGAGTGGAAGTTGCAGTTCTGCTTACCTTGATTTGACCAATTGCCCTGTATGCGGTGTGTCCGAAAGCCAGAGTAAAACCCTAGGTGGATCAACGGTCTCATGGACAACAACTACTGCGACTAAGGCAAATTCGCAGTCAATTTCAGTTAGTGTCTCAGGCACGTGCAGTCCGGACGCGGGCAGTGCATCTTTTGATGTCAAGAACCCCCCGTCACTTTCAGCGGAGTTAAGCTCTGAATCCACAAGTGTTGCGCAGGGTTCCACATTTTCTTTTAATCTCAACGTACAGAATTCCGGTGAGACTACGGCAAGGTTTGGGACAATAACAGTTTCACCAAGTGATTTTTCAATATCATCCGGCTGCTCGCCTTCTGACATTCCCGGTGGGCAGGGAGCAGGGATGTCTTGCACAGTAGCTGCTTCTGCTTCTGCCGCGACTGGTGCAAAGACCGTGACCTTAAGCATAAATCCTGCGAATGCCGGTTCAGTAACAAAGAATATGGCGGTGACCGTCACAGCTACAGGGGGCGATCCTGATGACCCGCCTGCTGTATCCCCCGGCGGAGGTGGAGGCGGACCATCAGACAATAGTAAGCAGGAGCGAAATGTTACAGGTCAGATAAGCCCTCCCGGACTTCTGAATAATACAAGGCTTCGGGCAGCAATTCAGAATGCCCTTACAATAGGAAATATGAGTGAGAATGCAATTCAGAATATGTTGAGGCTTTCAAATAGAATTTCCGGTGAAAGTGATGTTTCCCGTTCAATGACCGTAGAGGGCGCACAGTCCCGGGTTAAGACAACTGTGAGGTACACGGGCAGTAGCACTGTAAGAAATTATATTATGTATGAAAAAATTCCAAAGGCATTTGCCGAGTCCACAGATAACATAACTGTTTCAGTGGTTGGGGCGAGAGTCGAAATTGTTGAAAAAGACCCTGAGTATGCAATTGTGTTTGACACAGTAAGTCCTAATCAGGAACTTAGTGTAACATATACCATTGAGAAGGCTGTGTCGACAAGCACTGTTGACTCATTTGCACTTGAGGTGTATGCAGAGTCTCTTGGTGAAGAAGAGGTGCCGGTTGACTCGGGAGATGACGGTATTGTATGCGCACAGGTCATAACACCTGCAAAGAATCCTGCAACAGGAGAGTGCAGGGAATTTTCGACACCGTGTGATGTTCCTGAAGGATGGGTGGCTGTTGAGTCGTGTGAGCAGATGGAAGACAATACTTTACCGGATGACCCGGAAGGAAAGACAAATCCACTTTATTATGTTTTGATACTGGTCGTGCTTGTAGTGGCAGGGTATTACCTATATCCAAAGATACGCGACAGAAGACTTTATCATTCTTTTAATAACATATAGCACACTAAAGTATACCTGCTGAGGGCGCACAGCTGTTAATGCGCGCATGGAATGTGGGATGTTCTATGAAAGTGCAAAGAATGATTTCACCAAAACAAAAGATAATATTTTTTAGTTGTCTTACAACCTTTCTTTTTGCTGTATTTTTTTCGAATGGCGTATTTGGCAATCCTTCATGGGATATTGAATTTCTGGGTGACACAGCATCTTATTCTTCAGGAAGCAGCATTGACGTGGTTCTTCAGATAACTGCAAGGGCTGTTTTTAAAGATGTTACTGTGTCAATAAATCTGCCTTATGGATGGAGCGTATCAAGCGGTCCCTCTGAATACAAGAGCAGCGTGGTTACTGAAAAATCAACAGTCGGCTGGACGGTTTATGGCGGCAGCAAGGAGTCTTTGGATGAAATAACTGCTACGGTGACATCTATAAATCCTGCAGTGTCTGAGACAGTAAAGCTTTCTGCGGCAGGCGCTTTACCGCGCGTTGATTCTGTAAACAGCGTACCTTCAGACATACAGCCAGTGCAGGATGATGTTGTGGAGCCTGCGGAAAAAGAAGAAGAACTTTCTGAGCCTAAGACGTCGTTTTTTAATTTCACGCGCATTAAGGAGTCTATTAAAAATCTTTTTTCAAGGGAGAAAACTTGCGAACAGGTTTTGACCTATGCAAAGAGCGGGACAACAGGGGAGTGTAGGGAGTTTTCTACGCCTTGTGATGTTCCTGAAGGCTGGAAAACTGTTGAGTCATGCTACACAGAGCCGGTAGTGGCTGCACCAGACAATAATGCAACTTCGAGCATTGCTTCGCAGATATTGCGTGTACTATTCTATATTGTAATTATCGTAGTTGTGGTGATTTTGCTTATAGTAGTTTTGTCTGCTTACAGGCTTTACAGCCAGAGGAGAGCAGAATCCGATGGCAAAAGGTATTCGTTTGAGTAGGCGAGGGCTTTTTTCTGGCGTAGAGCATATATATTTTAGAATCCAACAAGTGCAACATATGCTTTTGAGGTGGCTGTATGACAGAAATAAATCAGGTATATAAGTGCGAAATTTGCGGAAACATTGTAGATGTTCTTTATGCCGGCGCAGGAGAGCTTGTCTGTTGCGGACAGCCTATGAACCTGCTTGAGGAAAAGACAACTAATGAGGGGCAGGAGAAACACGTCCCTGTTGTAGAGAAGACAGAAAATGGGTTAAATGTGAGAGTTGGCTCAGTTCAACATCCTATGGAAGAAGGACATTATATCCAGTGGATACAGGTTCTTTCGAATGGCAAAAGCTGCCGAAAGTTTTTGAAAGCAGGCGACGTGCCGAAGGCAGAGTTTGATGTATTATTAGAGTCTGCGGACGCTGTTCGGGCGTATTGTAATGTTCATGGCATTTGGAAGGCGTAAAAATGAGGTGTTAAAATGAATGAAACAATTGTTAATTTGACAAAGGCATTTATTGGCGAGAGCCAGGCAAGAAACAGGTATACATTATATTCAAAAGTTGCCAAAAAAGAGGGCTTTGAGCAGATTTCAGGGGCTTTTCTTGAAACCGCAGAAAATGAGCGCGAACATGCAAGCTGGTTGTTCAAGTTAATCAATGAGCTGAAAAAGAAAAGCAGTGAATCTTTGGATGAAATTCAAGTTGAAGCTTCGGCTCCGACGGTTTTGGGCACTACTGAAGAGAACCTGAAAGCGGCAATTGCAGGAGAGAATTTTGAGAATACAAAAATGTATCCTGAATTTGCAGAGCAGGCAGAAAAGGACGGGTTTGCTGATATTGCGTTTCGGTTGAGGGCAATTGCAGTTGCAGAAAAGCACCACGAGGAAAAGTACGCAGCATTGCTTTGTACTGTTGAGGCGAAAACTGTGTTCAAGAGGGATGCGCCTGTTAAGTGGGTGTGCAGGAAGTGTGGATATGTTCATGAAGGGACAGAGCCTCCTGGGAAGTGCATGTCTTGTGACCATCCGAAGGGTTATTTTGAAGTCATCTCATTGCGCTTCGCTTAATCGAAGCTTTCGAACTATGCTCAATCTGCGAAAAACATATGGTGGCCCAAAAAGCATGTATAAGTAAACAAAAGACCAAATGAACACAGAAAGTGAAACATCAGCTAAAGTTTGGAAAGCTATCGAAAAATTAAGCTCCAAGAAGGTGACTAATTGATTCGGCAACGCTTAAGGTTTAGTATTATATTGGCTTTTTATCTGTTTTTGATAGTTAATACGGGCTATGTTTTTGCGTCTACAGAAATTACAGTAGTTGCATCTGGTGATCTAAATCGTGGTTCCGAAAGAGAATTAGCAAGGACTTTGGATGGTGCTTTGCATGCGGTTTATTATCGTTCAGATTCTCAATACACGCAAATTTACTATTCTTATTCCGGTGATAATGGGGAAACCTGGACAGAAGAAGCCCTGACATCAGAAAGTTATAATCAGACAAATCCGGCTATCGCTATAGATAGTAATGATTATCTGCATGTAGCCTGGTCTAGCGGAGGTTATCGGCATGGATCTTGCTGGCATTCTGCATATACGCGATATACAACCTTCTGGCAGCCAGTAGAAACTTTCGAATGTTATGCTCAGGATCCTTCTATTGCTGTAGATAGCGAGGGAAATGTACATTATGTTTCTAATTATGATCCTTATTCCAGTGGGATAAAATATCGCAACAGAACTGCGAGTGGGTGGAGTAGCCCAACGATAATTGCTCCAGCTACGTATACACCGAGGAAACGTCCATCTATTGCTGTAGATAGCAATGATTATCTACATGTTGTCTGGGATGATAATGGAAATATCAGATATCGTAATAAAACATCTGACTGGCAAGATACAGAAACCATTATTTCAGATACAGATTCTGCTAACCCCAAGCTTATCTGGGCATATCATCCGGAGGTTAGTGGAGCGAAAACAAACATTCTTGAAAACGGATACGCTTTTGTTTGGGAAGATGGTCCTGCGATTAAGTTTTATAAAAGCGAACCATTAACTTGTACTATCGAACTCCAAAAAGACGGTGTCGAAATAGAGAATATTGATGTTGGGGAATTATTTGATATCGTTTTTACTGATTATGTTGGTAATATCGATAAAGTAAGATTTCTAAATGATGAGTCACAAAATGGCCAAGTGGATGAAGGTTTTGGTTGGACAGATCCGCCTTTTTCATGGACCGAGTCAGGCACATGGTGGGTGTGGAAGTGGGATCATTCAGAAAAGGTTATGCAGTGGTCATTTAGCACTCAGGGCATTAAAGAAGTCTGGGCTGAGATAAAAAACAATGAGGGTCAAGTTAGCAAGTGTTCTGCTAATATTAGTGCCGGGAAGATAAAGTTAATTAATATAAGAGGAATTCCAGGTGATTTTACTTTTAAGAATTATTTAGAGTATGGAATGGAAAGTGATGAAGTTAAGTATCTTCAAATAATATTAGCTGAAGAAGGACCCGAGGTTTATCCCGAAAGTAAAGTCAGTGGTAAGTTTTACGAATTAACTAAGAATGCGGTAATTAAATTTCAAGAAAAATACTGTACAGAAATTTTAGAGCCTGTTTTAAAATGTTCATGTAGCAAAGGAGAATGTGAAGGAAGTGGATTTGTTGGTTCAAGTACACAGGCAAAGTTAAATGATTTACTTAATGAATATAGGAAAGTACCAAAAGAAGAAGATAGGGTATCTGCAGTTTTTAATGCAATAAATAATAATTATAAAAATT
>JAGLMX010000054.1 GCA_023139785.1 Candidatus Aenigmatarchaeota archaeon
GTTGAAGAAAACGACGATGGAAACTTGGGCTCGGACAGGATGGAAACCATTTAACTTAAACTAATACGGAAATGCTCCGCGAACATAGTCTTACCCCATCCGAGACTTATTCCTCGATGATTCTTTTCTGAAGGGTCAGCATACGACCTCATCCCCATTCATGCCAAGTTTCGCCTTTGCATGTAGGTCCTCATCGAACTATACTAGACATGCATTGAATATATACTTTCCCCTGAATTTCTGACCAAAAAATGCATCAGAATAACGAATATATTAAGTTTAGTGCATACATTATGCATTAATAACAAGATTGATAAGAAAAAATTATTTACAGGACGGTGACTTAATGCTTAAGAAGCGCGAGAAAAAGGTTTTAATAGAGCTTTTAAAAAACGGCAGAAAACCGGACAAACACATAGCAAAAGACATAGGAACTACCCAGACAACAGTCACAAGAATACGCCAGAAACTTGAGCGCGAGGAATATGTTGAAAACTACCGTGCAAGGGCGAATTTGAAGAAGTCAGGGCTTTCTATAATAGCCACCACCATTTTTGAGTGGACGGATTTTTCAAAAAAAGATGTTCGTGAGCTTGCAAAAAAGTACATTTTAAAGCATTCATCAGTGGTTTTCTTTGCGCGCGGAAAAGGCATGAGCGGCAAGACAACCATAATTATAACCGCGCATCACAATTTTCAGGAGTATGATCTCTTTGTGGACGGGCTCCGCGAAAAATGGGACAACTATATACGTAACTTTGACTGTTTCATGACCTCTGTTGACACTATATACAAGCGTTTTTGCACCAAGGATGCAGTTATAAGTCGTTTAAAAGAAGGCGAGTAGTGTAAACTATCAATATGTGCTTAGGATACAATACTAGTGTATCGATATATTGAGATATAAGCACCAAAGCCGAATGTTTTGGTTTTCACCAAAAATCGATACTAAGAAAAAACAATCCTCGCATCAGCAGCAATCGCGCCCTGCTCGTTTACAATAAGCGGGTTTATGTCAAGTTCGCTTATATCTTCTTTTTCAACCATTTTTGACACAGAAAGAAGTGTTTTTACAAGCGCCTTGAAGTTAACCGGATTACTGCCGCGAAAGCCCTTTAAAAGAGGCAATGCCTTGAGATCGCGCACCATTGTAATGGCATCCTTTTCAGCAACAGGGATTACGCGAAAAGATGTGTCGCGAAGAACCTCTGCGAACACGCCTCCTGAGCCAAGCATCAAAGTATGCCCGAAAAGAGAGTCAATAGATGAGCCGACTATCAATTCTACACCAAATGCCTGCTTTTCTACAAGAACACCGTCAATTTTGGCATCCGGTTTGTAATTTTTTGAATTTGAAAGTATTTCTGCGTACTTATACTGTAGATCCGGTAAAGACCATACATGCGTTGCAATAGCCCCTGCCTCTGTTTTGTGGAGCAGGTCACTTGACATGACTTTGAGCACCACAGGATATTCTATTTTCTCTGCAAAAGCTACTGCATCTGCCACACTTTGAACAAGCTTTGACTTCGGAAAACTTATGCCGTGCTTTTTCAGAATACGATGGGATTCTATTTCAGTCAATCTTTCCATGCAGTTTTAATGTTTTTACCTGCATATATAACTTAGGTGGCTTTGATGAAAATAAGGGTGTCTTATGAAGGCGAGGAATATACTGTTGAAGCAAAGAGTAACAGCAAGATTAGTGATATTCTAAACAACATGGGCGTGAACCCCGAAACAGTTATTGTTTCTAAGAATGATTCCTTTGTTCCTGAGACCGAAACCGTAACCACAAGCGATAAGATTGATGTTTTTCGCGTTATTTCGGGCGGATGACAACTGGCAAACCTTTAAAAGCTTTTCTGTTCTAATCACGCAATAGTGACAACTATGAGATCAAAATTGCTTTTAGTTTTTGTAGTGGCATTTAGTCTTTTCTCTGGCCTTGCCCATGCAACATTTACTATTGATGTTCAAAGAATCGAGATAAATCCATCGTATCCTCATGTGGGTGATGAGATTTCAGTTGAGGCGCGCTTCTATATAGGTGGGCGCGTTGACCCAAAAGTTCGGCTTTATCTTTATGTTGACGGTGAACTTAGGGAAAGCCATATTGATTTCTATGATATCGGAACAAGTTACCACACTTTCAGGTTTGACACAGACAGCATGTATGCAGGCAAGAAAGAGATTGTTGTAGAGGCAGAGGTATATGACGGAAGCTACCTTGATGATTATTCTTCAAGAAAGGCCGAGCTTTGGCTGGAAGATAATGACGGCGTTTCAACAGCACATGACATAACAATAACACAGATGTCATTTAAGACACCGGTTCTTTCAGGAGAGAAGTTCGGCGTAACTGCATTTGTAAAAAACACAGGCGCACTTGAGGAGCGCGATGTCCGCATATTCGTGCGCATTGGTGACGAAATCGAGAGAAGCGATTATTTCGACATAAAGCGCGGAGAGACGCGCGCAAAGACAATATATATAAGAGCCCCTGAAATCGCAGGAACTCACACTGTTACTATAGAGGCAGAGAACCGGGCGTCGCACACAGTTAAAAGCACGGTTGATGTTGTTTCAGCATCACTTTCAATGAATGTTATTCCCGAGACCACAACAACAGGGCAGTGGATGACTGTTTCAGGCTACGCACTTGTTGGCGCAGACTACCCTGCAGGCAGTGTGGCAATATACAAAGACGGCCAGTATGCCACAAAAGCATACCCTGACCGCAGTGGTTATTATTCTACATCTGTAAGATTCTTCAACCCAGGGCGGCACAGCATTGCGGTTCGTCTTGGTGATATTGAAAAATACGCGGTTGTAAGCGTCAATGCAGAGCCGGAACCAATTCTGCCGGAGGATTGCCCGCCTGTAGACAGCACAGGAGACACTATTATCATAGTGAATGGTGTTGTCCAAATAATTACTAACGGCACAGAAGTGATACCGGGCGATGGTTCAGGCGAGCCTCCCGTAGTGGTAGAAGATCTGCTTGAGCCATATGTCTCAGTAGCACCTTCTGCAAAGGAAATATATGTGGAGCAGTACCGTGCAAACACAATGTATATTGAAATTTCAAATCATCTGGGAAGAACAGCCAACTTCGATATAAAGACCGATTTTGACCAAAGGCTGGTGTTCGCTCCGGAAGTAAAGACAATAGAGAATGGTGAAACAAAGGCATTTGCACTTGTTTTCAACCCCGGTGACGCGTTTTCAGGGTTCATAGCAGGTACAATTGATGTTTATGAAGAAGAGACTCTTGTAGAATCAATTCCTGTAAGTGTTTTTGTTATACAGAAGAGGGCAGAGGCCGCAGAAGTTATAGAATCAACAGCAAGTGCCCCCACATCATATTCTGTATTGTATTATGCTGTTGCCGGAATTGTTGCAATGGCCATGATTGGCTCTTTAGCACTGCATTTTCGGAAGCAGCGCCCGCTTGAGCCTAAAGTGCTTGCATCAACAGGTGTGGGGCTGGCAGGGAAAGTGCGCACAACAATGCCAAGGCAAAGAAAGTTAAATGTGAGAAATATGAGGAATATATTCCGCGTTCCGTGGAGTAATGTAATATGTTGATTGGATGGAGGAGAAGTTTATGAATAAATTATTTGTGTATGCAATGGGTTTTCTTTTTATTGTCTCTGTAATGGGCGCAGGAGTTAGCTATGCAGAGGATGTGCGATATTCTGTTGATATTTTAATTAATCAGCATGAGGTTTCAACATGTCCTGCCGGTGGAGGGCAGATGCTATTTGCCACCATGAAAAATACAGGCACAAATATAGATTCATATCGCCTTACAGCAGACAGGGACTGGGTGGTCATGCCTGAAATAACGCTTGCACCCGGAGAAGAACAAAGAGTAGGAATACTTGTTGCAATTGGAGACCCTGAAATTCTCCCCGGAACATACGAACTTGAGCTTGAGTTTCATTCTGCAAGATCAGCAAGTGCCTTTAAAGACACAATTATTGTAAAAACCCTTGATTGCCCGGGCGTTGTTCTTGAGCCTTCATCAAGGGCATTTTCAGGATGCATGGGTGAAGAGATTGCTGTAAGGCTAATTGTGAAAAATCTCGGCAATGTTGTTGATACCTTTGATATTACATCAACCAACGGAATACTGAGTAATGACAGCATCGTGCTTGGAAGCGGAGACGTAAAAGAGGTTTATCTTTATGTTACTCCTGCTGAAGGGAGTGAGGAGATAACAGTTAGTGTGAAATCCGTAGTTTCATATGCACGTGCAAGCACAGCAATAGTTTTTACCGGGCGCGATTGCTATTCATTTGAGCTTTCACTCGAACCGGAATATGTGCGCGCATGCGTTGAAGACGGCGCTGACTTTGCAGTCAGAATTACAAACACAGGAGAGCGGGAAGATGTGTATTCTATTGGCTCAAACATTGGAAACACTTCTGAGCAGGACGTAAGCATTTTAGCAGGCAATAACAGGGTGCTTGTTTTAAGTGTTGTGCCGGGAGACGTAGGCATTCATACAGTTAATGTCAATGTAGTCTCAGGGCACGAGGAAACTACACTTATTGCAGAGGCAGAAATTGAGCTTGAAACATGCTATGGCTTTGACGTCGAAATTGTGCCTGAAATGCTGTTATCTGAGAACTACAGCGGTATATTGTCATCAGTTGTGATAAATAACACAGGTGTTCGAAAAGACAACTATTCAATAAGAATAGAAGGGCCTTTTTGGATGGATCTTCTTCCTGAGGTGCTGACAATTGATACAAACACAACAAAAAAATCATATGTCTATGTAAGCCCGGTTTACGGCATTGAGAACAAGACATACACTGCTGATGTGTTTGTGACCTCTGTTAAAACCGACAATGTCGTTGAGCGAAAATTTGATTTTGTCTTTGGAATGCAGGAATCTAATGAAACTGCAGGAGACGTGTCCTCAATTGATGGAGATGTTCCGGCAAAGAGTGTTTCAAAAAAGACAATATACGCACTTATAATCGGTCTTTCCCTTGTGCTTATAATCTTCTTTGGCAGAGAGTTTAGAAAAATGTCAAAAGAAGCTGAAAAAGAGGAACAGGAAAAGACAGAGAAAAAAACACCCAAGAAAAGAGGGCGTAAAAAGAAAGTAAAAGATAAAGAGACAAGCGATGATATCAAAGACATTCTCGACGGGATATAAACCGTAACTTAGAAGTCTCCGAGATTTCTTTGCAAGCGTTTGGCAGGGGCTTTTGCCTCTGCCACTTCGTTTTCATCAAATAAAGGCACACCGTATTCGCCGTCATATCCTGCGCGAAC
>JAGLMX010000055.1 GCA_023139785.1 Candidatus Aenigmatarchaeota archaeon
TCGATAACATAAAAGAACGACAGGAGTATGTTTTAATATATAGAGTTCACCAAGAGTTCGTTATGAACGCGAAACCACCCCCTACAAAAATAAACCAGAAAAAAATTGTTGCAGTATTAATTTTATTTATTGCATTTTTCCTGCTTTACGGAATGCTCTCTTTTCGCGGCGCAATGGCAAGCAGTTCTGCAGAAAACATGTTTTTCAAAAGCCAAAGCCAGTCATATGATGCATTTGTTGAAATATCTGACCCAAAAGACGATGTGCCCTCAATTGGTTTTGCAGCAGATGTGGATATGCTTAACTTCGGAATTGTACCTTCAGGCGGAAATTATGCAAGAAAAGTTATTCATATCTCAAACAACGCAAGGCACAGGGCGCGCGTTTTGTTTGAAGCAGAAGGCGACATAAAAACCATGATTGAGTTTGATGAAACAAGATATTTGGTTGAGCCCGGAGCCTCAGAAGAGGCTCAAATTATTCTGAGAACACAAAACAGCACCTTGGCTGGGAATTACAGCGGCAGCATAATTGTGACAAAAATAGCCTCTAAAAACGCGTTATCAAACATATTTATAAAATGGCTCTAAAAAATGGTTATGCGGCTTGTGTATTTTTTTCTTTTTATGCTATTGGTGTATCCGGCTGCTGTATTTGCCGCGTCAGTGAACGTAAATATTGAAGGCATGATATTGTCTGAGATTAAGGAGGCGCACACCATTTCAGAAGGGCTTCTTTCAAGTTCTCCTGAGCTTTATAATGCAGGAAGTGTATCATATGCTGCCAGAGTAAGGCTTTTAGTTGAGGATAACAGCAATGAAATTTTTTCATCATGGAGCGCAAAAGATGCTGTAATGCCCGGTGAAAGAAATGATTTCAATATATTCGCATATATTGAGTCGCCCGGAAATTACACTGCAAGGCTTTTTGGCCACTATGCAAATGATGCGTTTCTGCTTACAGAATACAATTTCAGCGTCACTGAGCACATTTCAGCGTCCCGAAGCATAATGTTGTCAAAACCGCGCATATATGACAACAAAATAACAATAAGCGTGGCATCCGAAACAGGCGAAAGTGGTGTTGCCATTATGCCTGTCGGATATCCAAAGACATGGATTTTTGAACAGAAGACACTCTCAGCACTTCCCGGCAAAAAAACAGCGCGCATTTCAATACCGTATGACGCCGACATCTTTTCTGAAAAAGAGATAAAACTTATTGCGGTTTCACTGGATGGCGAAGCCTTTGGACAGATTGAATTTCCAATGAAGCGCGAACATGGTTTCTACAAGTATATTTCGCTCATAAATGATTGGATATGCGGCGCAAGATAGCGAATATACCCGGTATTTATCGAAATATATAAACAGCGCCAGCCATAATTTGTCATGTTAGGGATACCTATGTTTTCAAGGGATGGGAGATTGTTTTTTGGTAAAGTGCTTGTTTTTTCACTCATGGTTATGGTGCTTTCAGGCACAGGACACGCATTGCCGGAATTGTCCGGTCTTTTGGCAACCCCTAATCAGGTGTGGGTGGGGGAGAATGTTATTTTGTCCGTTATATGCACCGATAATGAGAGCGCAATACAGCAAGTGTATGCAGACATCATCGGTCCGGGCATAATAATACCGTCTCTTGACTTTTCAGAATATGAGAACAGCACATTTATGCTGTCGGTTTCTGATTTTTATGGTAAGATTGGAGAATTTAGTGCTGCGGTGTACTGCACATCCGAAAACGGTACCGCGAATCAGAATACAACTTTTTCTGTCTCAGAGTTTTCAGGGGAGATTTCATCTGTTTCGCCTGACAACATATACGTCGGAGATACAGTGGAAGTGGATTTTTTTGCCAAAAAAGACGGAGTCTATATTTCATCAGGAGTTGTTTTCAACATTTCCCTGAACGGAGTATCCGTTCCTTTAGCACAGCCTGCCGCATATGATTTTGAAAAAGGCTGGCGCATACGTTTTGAAGCACCACAAGCTTCAGGCACATATGATGTCAAAGTGGCTGCATTCTACGAAGGCGCTGTTTTTGAAGAGACAATATCAATTGAAGTAAATGATGTTTTCGAGTTTGCCCTAACTGCTGTGGATACGTCAGAAGTACTTTCCGGCGAGAATATAACTGCAACTATTTTTGCTTCAGAGCATGGCAACCCGATTTCAATAAGCAAAAGCAGCATATCCGCAAAAATTGGCTCATATGCGGTCGATGTAGCAGACATCTCTTTAGCGTCAAGCGGGAAATATGTTGCCACAATAACGCTTCCAAGCCTAACGCCGGCAGCATATGGCCTGAAAATCACGTTTTCACACCAGAATTTCACCGCAGAAAGAACCACAACAATAACATATCTTGTTTCTGCATCAGGAACGCTTCTTGACCCAAACGGCGGTGCAGTAAGCGCGAAACTGTCTTTCATGTCCGGTGCACTCGAGCGCTATGTCTACACTGATTCAAAAGGGGCTTACAGTATGAATATCCTGTCAAGAACGTACGATGTGAGGCTTGTGCACGACCGCGCAAGCATTGTACAGCAAGGGGTTTCTGTTTCAGAGTTTGACGACCCGTTAAGGTTCTATTATGTTGCCGATATTGTAATTTCGGGCATCAAGCCGGCAGGCCTTTTCATGTTTGAGACCACACTTTCTGCTGATGACACAGAAATAACTCTGAATTATGACGCGCGCAAAGTCTCAAGTGATGAATCCGGCCTTGTAGTTTACAGGTGCGGCAATTGGAACCTGGCAGAAAAGAAATGTTCCGGCTCATGGGACACGATTTCTGCATCAATTGACCCTGTGCGAAACAGCGCAAAGTTTTCGTCAGCCAATCCCTCTGGAGCATACACCATAGGCTCTCTGGATGCATTATTTCTTGATTTTTCAATTGACAAAACCACATATTATGTGGGTGATGTAATAAAGGCTGTTGGAATTTCAGAGAAGTCCGGCGGAAACTATGTCGGAGACATAGAAATTACAGGGCGCATAAACGCCCCGCCTAATACAAAGACAGTCACATCATCTGAAAAAGGCGTGTTCGCCCTTGACCTTGAGGTGCCTTCAGCTGAAGGCAATTACACGCTTATATTTACAGCAGAGCTTGAGCCATACCAGAGCTATGAGATAACAAAGGAAATAGAAGTTATCAGAAAAAAAGAGATTTCAGTTGTTTTGCCTGATACTGTGCGCATGGGTGTTGGTGAAAATTCAACAATCGAAGTCCCTGTCGTGAATACAGGGCAAGCTCCTTTAGTTGACGGGAAAATATCTGTTTCAGGAATCCCTGAGGATTATTACACAATTACACCGGAACTATTGTCTGTTGATGCAGGGGAAGAGACCAAATTTTTCATCAATTTCGAAATACCTGAGTTAGCACCAAAAACAACACATGGTGCAGACATTACAATACCTTTTGGAGAGAAAACGTTTAAGAAGACCTTTGCCTTGACCATAAAAGAGCCTGTTGCAGAAGAGCCTGTTGTTGAGGCACCGGATGCAGAAAATAACGATTCCTTTGCACTTCCGACAGGATTCTTGACTTCTGTGGCAGCGTCCGACCTGTTATATTTAGTTGTGCTAAGTGCAATCAGCTTTTCGACCGCAATCTTTTTGAGAAACAGGCGCACTCTGCGAACAAGCGAACCCGGCGACAATGGCTTTGGAAGAAAAGCATATTTATTTGAGATAAAAAAAGCAGTTGAAAAAGGATTTGGCGCGAAACTAAAAAAAGTTGTAAAGAGAAAGCGCACTGTAAAAAAATCAGTTAGCAAGAAGCCAACAAAGGTTGTAAAACGAAAGCACACAGTAAAAAAAGCCGTGCGCAAGGTTGCGCGGCGCAAAAAATAATTCGCTTCAGGGATTAAAATGAAAGAACACAAAAAAAGGATTATTGGTTTTTTTGGTATTCTCTGTTTTACGGCTATACTTTTTATGGCTCTTCCTGCAACAACAGAGGGCGCCTCAAACATATTGCCCAAAGAACACAACGTGACGGTGCGCTTGATAGCAGGCACCACACCATTGACAGAAACAATGTCTGATACAGACAGAGGCTATGTTGCTGCCAGCCAAGGCAATCTGTTTACAGCACTCATTAGGCCCGAAGGAAACGCCGAGGCCCAGTCTGTTGATGCGTCCAAACATACAATGAGGCAGGATATTTTTGAAAACCGGTTTTATCTTGTCTTTACAAAAGATGTTGCCCGAAAGAATATTCGTGAACGAACAGATCTACTTCATAGCGGAGAGTTCCACACATACGCAAACCCATCATTTGCTTTTTCTCTTTCTGACATGCAGCATATATCTATTTTTAGGGAATATACAAATATTGACCTTCTTGGACAGCCCGTATTGCGCATTCGCCCGGGTTCCTACACCCTAATCATTTCTGCAGAAAAAGATGGCGGCGGCAATCTTGGCGTTAGATTGAGCCTAAAATGAGTGCCTGTTTTAGAAAGTCATTTCAAGCCACGATGTTATGGCTCTTCCGATTTCTTTTTCTTTGCCAAAGAACCAATGGTCTGCATTTTCAATCAATATAGTGTCCCAACTCAGCTTGTCTTCAAGAAACTTTAATGTCTTTTTCGGCTTTTTGTCGTAGTCATCTTTTGAGCCAAATACAGCTAGTACAGGAACCTTTATTTGCATTAATTCTGTCAGAGCACCCGAATAATCCATTATTCGTCCGTGAATTGTCATCGGGTCTGTAATATCAAGATATTTTCTTGCATTCATTAGAGGATAGAAAGCCATATCAGCAGGCACAGGCTTCTCGCCTTGCCCGTCTTGCACCATTTTGAGTGCAAGCTTGAGTTGGACATCATATTTGTTTCCAAGAAGCCCTTTCACATAAGCAATATCATCCACAGGCGCAAGCAAAACCAGTCCTTTGACCCGTTTATCCTGTGTTTTGTATTGATAGAATACACTTTTCTGGCACCCGAGGCTGTGCCCTTCCAGCACAACGTGATTATAACCTCTTTTAGAGACAAAATCAATCCCTGCAGAAATATCAAGCACACTATCCTCAAACTTTGCAGTACTTCCGCCCGCGCGAAAGTAACCTCTTTTATTTTTCTCCTTTTTTATAAAATCTGTAACAAACCCTGCGCCGCGATTATTGTACGACAAAAACGCAAAGCCCTTTGACACAGCTTCCTTTGCAATGTGGTCTAAAAAGAGGTTCTCATAAAAATTGCCAACCCATGCGTGTAC
>JAGLMX010000056.1 GCA_023139785.1 Candidatus Aenigmatarchaeota archaeon
TATAATCCCATGGAGAGCCTATGTTGTCTGCGTCATAGGGATTAGTTGCAGAACAGTCAATATCATTTTCCAGATAATAATCATCATCCAAAGGATACGCTGCATCGTTGCCTATCTTTTGCAGTTCTTCGCAGGTCGAGATTGACGTTAACCCCAAAAGGCTTGCTTCGTGTTTCTGAACTATAACCCGTACATTTCCTGCTCCATCAAGATACTCGTCAACTTCTGCGTTGCTATTTAATGCAATGCCTATTGTGCAATCAGCCGGACCGGGACATGAATTATCCAGTTCGCTTTCCTTAAGTTCAAATAAAGAGGTTGTTTTGTCAAGCAAATACAGCCTCAAGTCATTTTCGTTTACAGATTCATCTGCTTTGCTTGCATATCCTTCCCAGGAAATATTCATTGAGTGAATGCTGCCCGGGCTTTCATCTATTTTGAATACAAAATCATGAACCACTTGCTGTGTCAGGCCTGCATCAGCAGAAATTGATGTGCGAACGTTATTTGGTGACGAAATCGCTGTGTAATCACCGGCAATAAATTCGGTTCCGGGAACATCCCAAGTAGTCCTGTCAACAGGAACCGGAACTGCTGCGGCAGCAGTTTTCCCGGAATAGGCCTTATTGTTTAAGATATCTGTGAAATCATATGTTTTGTACTGAAGTGCTGCTGATTTGTTGCTTTTAATTTCTCCGGAAGGGTTGCCATAATATAGGTATATTGTTTTTATGGAACTTGCAGGTATGGAAGCGACTTTTGACCAAATCTTTGTTGACGCTGTATTACATCCTGATTCAATCCAGTATGGTATTTCGGTTGCTCCGTCAGAATCAATAAAACGAATATCCGAACAATCAGGTTTCATTTTGCCGGCTGAAATTAAGGCGGCTGTGTCAACTGTTATGTTTATTTGATAGTCTGTTAAATCGCCGGCAGTATTTGAGATATTTATAGACATTACATAATTCCATGTCTCGTTCCACCAGAGAGGTTTTTTTAAATTGATGTCGCCGTTGAGCTGTGTTATGTTTTCTTTGAGAGATATTCCTAATTCGTCTGTGAAGTTGTCTTCCCAGCTTGTTGGTGTTTCGGTTATTGAAGCAGATTGAAGAGGCATCAGCATTAAAAGGGCTAGTGAAGCGAATATTAACGAATAGAATATTGTTTTTTTCATAGATAACACTCAACAGAATATATATGAGTGCAGGGACTTATAAAATTTATTTGAAGAGCGAGGGGTGTGGATTTGCGGTGTGCTCACAAGGAGGTTTTGTTTTCTGCATTCTTGTTGTGGCCTGGTTGATTCACTTCATTGCTTTTATTGCGCGAAGCTTCTTTTTCAGGTTTTTTATGGCAATTTCAACAGTATCTTCAGAGCGCGCACCAGTGCATACAATTTTCCCGGAATTGAAAAGAAGGAATACAACTTTTGGTTTGTCAAGGCGCAGGACAAGACCCGGGAATTGCTCAGGTTCGTACTCACATTCGCCAATATCAAAAACAATCTTGTTTAAATCAAGCCTTACGTTCAGGCTTGCGGATGCAACAATGTTTACGACTTCTACATCTATTTTTTTGGGTATGGTGACGCCGTATTTTGAAAAGGTCTTCATGACTATGTTGATTGCTTCTTTGGCTTTTTTCAATGATTTTGAGCCGGAACAGATTATTTTTCCTGTTGTAAAGACAAGAGTTGATGCCTTGGGCTCTTTTATTCTGTAAACAAGCCCGGGAAACGATTCCGGTTCGTACTCTGCAGACTCAAGCTTTGAAGCAAGGTGCTCAAGAGAAAATTTTGTGTGTGTGTCAGCAGACACAACAACGTTTTGTATTTTAATATCATTATCTTTTGCTACCACAACATTCACCAAGACCTAGTTGATTGATAGAGTTTTGTCTTCGTCCCTTTATAAAGGAATGCCCTACGCTGTTTGCAAAAGTTTTGAAAATTCACCAGGGGCCATCTTAACATCCCGTATTGTTAACGGTGCTTCACAATGCTCGCAAATGCCGTTTGCTTTTCCCCATCTCCACTCAAAAACCTCATTACACTTAGAACAAATAACACGAACTTTCAAGTTACCGCCTCCCTTGATGCACTGATTATTTTGTGTATCTTAATATCTCAATACAGTGCGTTATTCATATAGACACGGTAATATATAAAGATTCGTATAATTGTTGAAAAACAAGCTATGATAACAGCGTTTTCATTTTCATTTGTTGAGATTTTGTTCTTTATAGGGGCGCAGCCAGGGGGTGATTTTAGATATCCCGTGATGACTTGAATGCGTGGCTATTCCTTTTTTTCATCATCTACTTTATATTCTGCGTCAACCACTTTTTCATCGGGCTTCTTTTCGTCTTTGCTTTCTTTGTCTTTTTCGCCGGAATCTGCGGTGGTCTCTTTAGGTGTGGCAGATTTCTGATACATTGAAGCACCGACTTCCTGGAGCACTTTGCTAAGGGCTTCGGTCTCTGCCTTCATTTTTGCAGTGTCCTCGCCGTTCATGACTTCTTTCAGGCTTTTCATTGAGGATTCTATTTTTTCTTTTTTATCTGCGGGTATTTTGTCGCCAAGGTCTGAGAGCGTTTTTTCAGCAGTGTATGCCATGGATTCTGCAGAGTTTTTTATTTCGACTTCTTCTTTTTTCTTTTTGTCATCATCTGCGAATTTTTCTGCTTCTTTGACCAGGTTTTCTATATCTTCTTTTGGCATTTTTGTTGATGCAGATATTGTGATTTTTTGCTCGGTTCCTGTTCCCTTGTCTTTTGCGCTCACATTGAGGATTCCGTTTGCATCTATGTCAAACTCAACTTCTATCTGCGGTACGCCTCTTGGTGCCGGCGGTATTCCGACAAGATTGAATGTGCCAAGGCTTGTGTTGTCTGTTGACATCGGGCGCTCGCCCTGCACAACGTTTATTGTTACTGCGTTTTGGCTGTCAGATGCAGTGGAGAATATTTGTGATTTTTTTGCAGGTATTGTTGTGTTTCTTGGAATGAGGGCTGTTGCAACTCCGCCGAGAGTTTCTATGCCGAGTGTTAAAGGAGTTACATCAAGCAAAAGGATGTCTTTGACATCGCCTGAAAGGACTGCGCCCTGTATTGATGCACCGAATGATACGCATTCCATTGGGTCTACGCCGCCTTCTATTTTGCCTTTGCCTACAAATTCCTCGACAAAGGTTCGAACTGTTGGCATGCGCGTTGGCCCTCCGACAAGAATGACTTTTTTTATGTCATCTTTCGTGGTTTTTGCGTCTTTCATTGCCTGCTCCATTGGGTGCTTGCAGCGTACTACAACAGGTGCAACAAGGGACTCAAGTTTTGCGCGCGTAAGTGTGAGGCTCAAGTGCTTTGGTCCGCTTGCGTCCGATGTGATGTAGGGCATGTTGATGTCTGTTGTAAGGACTGTTGACAGTTCTATTTTTGCTTTTTCTGCGGCTTCGCGAACTCTTTGTGTTGCCATCTTGTCTTTTGAGATGTCAACGCCTTCCTGTGATTTGAATTCATTGATTATCCATTCAATTACTGCGGCGTCCATGTCTGTTCCGCCAAGCTCTGTATCGCCTGCGGTTGACTTTACTTCAAATATGCCGTCTCCGAATTCTAGTACAGTTACGTCCAGAGTTCCTCCGCCGAGGTCAAAGACCAGTATTTTGTGTTCGCCTTCTTTGTCAAGGCCGTATGAAAGTGCTGCTGCGGTCGGCTCGTTTATTATTCTAACAACATCAAGGCCTGCGATTTCGCCGGCGTCTTTAGTTGCCTGCCTTTGGTTGTCATTGAAGTATGCAGGAACGGTTATTACTGCTTTTTTTACAGGCTCGCCGACAAATGCTTCTGCGTCCTTTTTTATTTTTTGGAGTATGAACGCTGAGATTTGCTGAGGGGTGTATTCTTTTCCATGAACTTTGTATTTGTGGCTTGAGCCCATCTTGCGTTTTGCAGCAGTGATTGTGCCTTCATGATTTGTCACTGCCTGCCTTCTTGCAGGATCGCCAACAAGAAGTTGCTCGTCCTTTGTGAATGCAACAACAGACGGGAATGCTTTGCCGTACATTGTGGCGCCTTCTGCGCTCGGTATTGTGGTCGGCTTTCCGCCGAGCATTACTGCTGCCTGTGAATTAGAAGTGCCGAGATCAATTCCGATTATTTTTTCTTTTGCCATTAAAACCACCTTATTTTTTCTTTGAGACTTTTACTTTAGCATGCCGTATGACCTGTCCGTTGAGTTCATACCCTTTTTGCAGGACTTCAAGGATTGTGCCATCCTCTTTTTTAGATTCTTCCTGCATGAATGCCTCGTGATATGCGGGGTCAAATTGTTTTCCCACAGCATCAACATCATTTACCCCAAATTCTTTGAGAGTCTTTAAAAATCTCTGCAATATCATTTCAAGGGCTTTTTTGTCTTCTTTGTCTTTTGATGCGCCAACAGCGCGCTCAAAGTCATCCACTATGCCAAGCATAGCGACTATGATTTCCTGGCTCGCGCACTTTACAAATTCAATCTTCTGTTTTTCAAAAAACTTCTTGTAATTATCAAAATCTGCCTGAAGGCGAAGAAGCTGTCCTGTCTTTTCTTCGAGAGGTGTTTTATAGGATTCTTTTTTTGATTCTACGGGGGCATCTTCTTTGTATGCAGGGTGTACAAAAGGCATGAGTGCAAGTATGACTGCTTGCTTTAGGGCATCGGTTCTTGTTATCCTGCTTTCTGAAAGTATTCCGATTGCGCCTTCTTTCTGGCTTGTGTTTTCTCTCTCTGTTGCCTCATCAACAACCTGTCCAAGCTCTTTCCCGTTTTTGATTTCATGCATGTATTTTGCAGGCAATTCAAAAAGCGGGCTGTATCCAAAGTGAACTTCATTGCTTTTGCTTACAATAGCGCAGCACGCACCGCAGTATTCTTTTCCTGAAGCAGTCATGAGGCCGCCTTCTATACCTATTCCTGCATCTGCCTTTGAGAGTTCAAGGGCATGGCGCGCCCTGTTTTCTGCGCCTTCTTTTAGTTCGCTGTCAGACGGCTGTGCAGGCACGTTTGATTCGGCATCAACAAAAACAAGTTCTGCTTTAGGGAAAAATTCCTTTATTGCAAGCTTTGCAGCTTCAATCTTTGCCGGATTTTTAGAGCCTACTGAAAATTTCATGATATCACTAACAGATGCATGTAAAGAAATGGATTAGAAGCAAGTAAGAGTTATGGAAGTAGTTTTAAAACTTTTTTGTT
>JAGLMX010000057.1 GCA_023139785.1 Candidatus Aenigmatarchaeota archaeon
TCTTCTTCGTCGTAGGCAAGGATTCCGAAATGTTCTTTTGATGAGAGGAAGTTTCTTTCTATGGATTTGTTGCTTTTTATTCCTCTGAGAAAATCAATTAATAGTTTTTTACCGACGCTGAAGGAGATTTCGTTTAGCGATTTTAGGACAAATAAATAGTCTAGTTCTTTTGTGGGCATGTTCATAAATTGAGGGGGGAATGGTTTAATAGGTTTGTTTTGTACACCAAGGAGCTTTGTCTCAATTTATCTGTAGAACTGTTTTGATATCGGTGTGCTTCTTTGCAAAGTATATGACGCCAAAAAACCCCTAAAATATTTTAGATCACATCAGAACACGAAACACATAGTGGAGTATGACTATGCGGTTAAGAGAATTTTCGAAGCGAAAATTTGGGTGAGGGGCGAGCAGAGCCCCGAACCTCTTATCGCTTGTTAGCCGACCCGACGACCGACGGGAGGAAAGCGCAACGGGGTCGAGCACCGCAGCCGAAGGCGAGGAGCGGAGAAGTTTTCTTACTGCCGAAGAATCAGATAGTACCGTAGTTTTTACATACTTTATTATCAATAACTGTGAAGCAGGCAATATGTCTGTTAGGACGAGAGAGAGCTGTTTTTGATTATTTTTCTGAAAAAGAACATTACCACTGGACAAGCATACGCAAGATTTATAAATATGTCTAAATATGTCTAATAATAAGGGGTGTAAAATGCCAAGCAAAAGCGTAACTTTAAAGGTGGATTCTAATATCTATGGTAAATATAGAGACTTCTGCAAGAAAAAAGGGATTGTTGTATCTCGCCAATTTGAGATTATGATGGAAGATCATCTAAAAAAAGGGAGTGTTGAGAATGGCAAATAATATTATCAAAGCAATAACAAACATAGTCAATTTTGGCAATTATGACTTAAAGGATTATGCTTCCAAATCTCATATAAGAATAAATGCTGTTGGGGAACAGCTTGAGTTTTTTGTAAAAGATTCAATTGCTAATTCTTTTAATGTTGAAAAGGAAAAGAAAGAAGAAGGATATTCAAAGGTTTTTTCATGGCGGGGAAACCAAAATCACCCGCCAGATATGATTATCAAGAATAGCGATGCATTTGAAATCAAAAAGATAGAAAATCAAAAATCCTCATTAGCATTAAACAGCTCACCGCCAAAAGATAAGCTGTTATCGAGTGATGTAAGGATTACGAAAGATTGTAGAGAATGCGAATGTAATGAATGGAAAGAAAAAGAGTTGTTTTATGTTATTGGACATACTAAATCTTCTAAGCTTAAATACATTTTCTTTATTCATGGAACTTGTTATGCTGCATGCCATGAGGTTTATCATAAAGTCCACGACCCAATTAAAAATGAAGTTGATTCTGTCTTGGATTCCCTTGGATTAGAAAAAGGGAAAACTATTGAGATTGGCAAAGTAAAAAGAGTTGACCCTCTTGGAATAACTGAATTAAGAATTCGGGGAATGTGGCAGATACAAAACCCTCTAAAAGTTTATGAGGATTCTTGTAGCATTTCTGATAAGGAGAAATTCCATTTGTTTGCATTGATTAGAAAGGAAAAATACAGTTCTTTTCCTAAAGAAGACATCAAAGAATTAGAAAATCATTCGAATATTCAGGTGAAAGACATAAAAATAAAAGACCCGAATAATCCGGCTAAGCTTATGGAAGCTAAACTAATCAAGAGTGCGGAAAAATGAAGATAGCATCGTTTTTTTCGGGGGCTGGGGGGCTTGACCTTGGCTTTAAAAATGCTGGCTTTGAAATAGTATTTGCTAATGACAATTGGGAAGGCTGTTGGGAAACTTTTGAGAAAAACCACGACCTACCAATCAACAAAAAATCAATTGCGGATATCTCCCCCGATGAAGTCCCGAATGTTGTTGGGTTTATTGGCGGACCACCATGCCAAAGCTGGAGCTTGGCGGGTGCAATGAAGGGTATAAATGATCCGAGAGGTAAGCTGTTCTATAATTATATAAATTTGATTCGCGCAAAAAAGCCGCTGTTCTTTCTAGCGGAAAATGTCCCTGGAATATTATCCCCCCAGCATAAGCCGGAATTTATGAAAATACTCCAGGCATTTAATGAAATTGGCTACAATGTTTCATACAGGCTTTTAGACGCTAAGTTTTTTGGTGTTCCACAGGAAAGGCGAAGAGTAATTATTGTAGGCTACCACGAAACGCTTGGAAACTCTTTTGGATATCCTCAGCCAAGCACAAAATTAATTGCATTAAAGGACGCAATAGGTGATATGCCTGCGCCAGTTCCAGCAAAAGAGCGCAACAAGGCTAATGAAAAATTACCTATTCCCAACCATGAATATATGAATGGCGGCTTTTCAACAATATATATGTCAAGGAACAGAGTGCGCTCATGGAATGAGCAATCATTTACAATACAGGCGGGGGGAAGGCATGCCCCAATTCACCCACATGCCCCGAAAATGAAATTTATCGAGCAAAATAAAAGGGAATTTGTAAAAGGAAGAGAGCACTTATATAGGCGGCTTTCTGTAAGGGAATGTGCAATGATACAAACGTTCCCCGACGACTTCATATTTTATTACAAAGACGTTGCAGACGGCTATAAAATGATCGGAAACGCTGTGCCGGTAAAGCTTGCAGAAGCTATTGCGCGAAAAATAAAGGCAGACTTGAAAGGGTTCAAAATGGGCGAAGGCGTAGATGTATGCCAGACAGAATTACTAAGCAACAAAGAAGCAAAATTATGTCCCACATAAGGTCAAAAAACACTTCTTTAGAGCTATATTTTAGGAAATTACTTAGTAAAGATAGGCTCCGTGGCTACCGGTTGCACTACAAAATTTTAGGCGTCCCAGATATAGTTTTTGTTTCTAAAAAAATCGCGATATTTATAGACGGGGATTTTTGGCACGGCTATAATTGGAAGAACTTGCACAAAATTCCGCCTAAAAAATACTGGCAAGCAAAAATCGAGAGAAATATTGCGCGGGACAAAAGATATACAATGCAACTAAAAAAGGAAGGCTGGACTGTGCTGCGTTTTTGGGAGCATGATGTTAAGAAAAACCCTGACAGATGCATTAAAAAAGTTAAAGAGGCTTGGAAAAAGCATGAGTAAAAATACAAATTACAGAAAAGTTGCCGAAGAAAAAGGCAAAGGCACTTTCACGTTTAAGGATTTTGAAAAACAGGCTTCATTTAAATTAGAATTCTATGTGGGAAAAGAAGCGCTTGTTTTTATGGAGGAATCATTTTTTTCAGAAGCGGGTGTAAAGCTTTCTAATTTACATAATCAAGAATCAGTTGAAGCTGCTCTATACGGAAAAATGGAGAGTGGGCTAAATATTCACATTGAGCGTTTGATCTTAATTCAGGCAGCAGGACTGAAAGAAGGAAAACCAACACCGCTAAAATTCAAAGTTTTTTCACCAATCCTTGTAAGTAATGAGGATCTAAAACCGACAAAGGATGAAATGGAAATTCATTATGATATAACTAATTTTGACTTTACAGGCTGTGAAAAAACAATTTATCCAAAAGGAGGATGGAATATAGACCATTTTTCTGTAAGTTTTGAGGGATTCACATTTGTCATTAAGCAGGTTGAAAAGCACAAAGAAATAATTGAACATTTACGGAAAAATAAAGCCAGTGCTATAACCGCGAAAATAATTGTTAAAGCAGATTTAAAAGAAAAAGATAAATTATCTGGCATTGTTACAGAGATATGCGAAATACTATCTTTTGCTACAGGAAATTCAGTAGTTCCAATTACTGAAAAGCATTTTTCAACGGGTAAATTTGTTTGGAGTCAGACTAAATCAATGAGGGTGGAAGCCTTCCGAAGCGGAGACCAGCTAATTCCTGATTTTCCTCCTAAAGCGATACGGGAATTTACAATAAAGGCATATCCTCAATATAAGAAAATGAAGCAAAAGCTTGGATTAAATATTATTTTCAATTATTATCTTCTGATGAAATCTAATCCAATTATGGATGTTAGGTGCCTACTTGGTTTTATTTTGCTTGAATGCTTATCCAGCCATGCTCAAGAATATTACATGAAGGGATGCAGACCAATTGAAAATAGTATGAAGAAAAGCAAAATTAAACATCTTGAGAAAATTCTTCCAAAAAGCAATAACTTGAGCAGAAAAACCAAAGCTAAAATTATGGAAGAATTTGGTTATAAATTCCCGACGCTTCCAGATTCAATTAAGCGGCTTATGGATGATGGCGGCATGAAATACAAAAAGAAAGAAGCTGAAATCTGGAAATTAAGAAAAGAATTCATACACAAAGGAATGTATCCAAAAGATACTACAAATCATGTTCAAATTTATAGAAACATAGTCCATTTCATTGATAGGTTGTTATTACACATCTTGAAGTATGATGGTGAATTCTTGAATGTAGCTAATGGATATGAGAGCGAAAGAATTAATTTATCTACATAGCAGACTATATGCGCGGAATACTAGCTCCCTTTTGTCTTTAACGTAAGTAAAAATTTGAGTGAAGCGAAGCGTAACAGTTAAATCAATGTTCGGTTTAGTGGTTTTGTTATTGAAAAACTGTTTTTTTCTCTATCGATTTAACGAATGTACATATCTAAAGGATTTGAGGTTTGCCGACGACAGGAGGTCGTAGAAAATTTTGGCTAACAGAGATTATACGCCTGTGCGCCTAGTCTTCAAACCCCACAACTTCCAGATTCTCAACCACAGCCTTTACGCCAAGAAGCGCACACACTGACGGCCGCGACCTGCCTTCGTCACCGGATACAAGCTCTTTGATGTACAGCCCTGCTTCTGTCTGGATAACAAGCTCTACATGTGTTTTGTCAATAAACTTATGCTCAAGAGAATACACGCTTCTTTTTCGTATGATGTCAGCGCGCCTGTGAACAACGCGGGTAGGTGTCTGCTGTTTGATAATTGTTACAAGTTCGCCAAGCTTTTTCAGGGAAGTTTTCGTAACAGCAGAATCTGTCTTTACAATCACTTTGTATGTCTTTTTGGCTTTCGCGCTCTTTACAGCTATTACTTTGTTCTTGTCAGCAAACTCCAGGTCAGATATTTCAATTATGCCCTTGTTTTTCTTGTTTACTGAAGTCTCAAGGCGCTTTAAAGATATTTTTCGCTTTTTAGGCTCGACAACTTCAATTACAAAGTTGCGCCCTCCAAGGCATAGAACATCTATGTCCTCGCGCCCTGCAC
>JAGLMX010000058.1 GCA_023139785.1 Candidatus Aenigmatarchaeota archaeon
GTCGCTGTTTTGGTTTCAGCGGCAATATACTATTTGAGAGACGTCACCCGGAAAATCATGGATGTTTTCCAGATTGGGCAGCGCTCGTCTTTTAAGAAAATACTCTGGAGCAGCATTTTCGGTGTTTACCTGCACATACTTCTTGACGCGCCCCTATATGCGGACATCCGCCCGTTTTACCCGTTTCAGAGCAATCCGCTTTACGGGCTTTTTTCAGCAGGGCACATATACTCATTCACAGGAATTTCTTTCATAATTGGTGTTGCTGCATACGTTTTTATGGTGCGCAAAAATAGGGCGCGTAAATATTGATTTAAATATTTGACTGCACACGTATTGTCATGGCCAAAGACAAAAACTACATGCCGCAATCAACTGCCGGGCTTGTAAGGTATTTTGATGAATATCATGAAGCCATAACCATAAAACCGGAAGTCGTTGTCGGTATATCAGGGGCAATAGTTCTTTTATTCATTCTTGCAAGAGCAGGCATTTAGAAAAAATGTATTGTATTTACGTTTTCTTGTTGCAGAGGTATTAATGAGAAACCGAAATAGGTTCAACCATATTCTCGTTAAACACATTTAGTTATTTTCTGTTTCAAAAAGTTCGCTGTTTCTATAAATCTCCGTTCCATCTTCATCCATAATTCGGGCCACTGCAGATCGACCCATATTCTGAGGCTGTTCCCGATCCCAGTAAACGATGTGACGATCCAGTGCAGTAGGAGAACTTCCAAGGTAAAAAAATTCATCTCCTGGAGGCAATTTTAAAACAGCTCTTTCACAAGTTCCGTCTAGCTGATGGACTTCAATAATTTTGCCGACATATTTCCCAAGTGCTTCTAATGGGTATTTTGAGCCTAACGGTTCTCCTTCAGAACCAACACCATCGCTGCCTCTAAAATGATTTCCAAATAATTCTAATATATTTTGCATATTATAACGCCTCCAATAGAGTATTTTTAACTCATCAGTAATATATATATCTTCCACACAGAACGCACTTTTTTGCAAAACAAGGAAACACCACACATATTTTATTTCTGCAAACAAAAAGTTCTGTATGATTCGAATCGGAACTGCCGGAATCCCTCTTAGCTGCAAAGGAGGCAACACTAGTGAGGGCATAAAATGTGTAAAGGAGCTTGGACTTTCTGCAATGGAAATTGAGTTTGTAAGAAACATTTACCTCAATGAAAAGAAGGCGCAAGAAGTGGGCGAATATGCACAAAATCTCGGCATTCTGCTGTCATGCCACGCGCCTTATTACATCAACCTTGCCTCCCAGGATTGCGAGGTGCAGGAAAAAAGCAAATATTATGTTGACCGAACACTAAATATTGCGGACGCGCTTAAAGCAAGTGTTGCGGTCTTTCACCCGGGGTATTACTCAAAGCGCACTCCTGAAGAAGCTTACCGCATGATTTCTGATTCACTGAAACTGTTCAATCCAAAAACAAGGATTGGTGTTGAGACAACAGGGAAGCAGAAGCAGTTCGGCACGCTTGATGAAATGATTATGCTTGCACAGGGGCATGAAAGAGTTGTTCCGGTTATTGATTTCGGGCATGTACACGCACGGGGCGGGGGCTGCATAAAAACAAAAGATGATTTTCTACGTATTCTAAACAAAGTGGATGCTCTTGGAAAAAACCCGATTCACTGCCACCTGAGCTGCGTGCGCTTTAGCAACGGTAATGAGCGCGAGCATATTCCTCTTTCAGAAAAGCAACCGGATTTTCGCCTTTTGGCAGAAGTTGTTAAGGAAAACGGCTTTGACCTGACAATCATCTCTGAAAGCCCTTTGATAGAACATGATGCTCTTTTGTTTAAAGGGTGGATTGAAGAAAAATAGCGAGCCCGAGGGGATTCGAACCCCCGACCCCTAGGTTAGAAGCCTAGTGCTCTATCCAGCTGAGCTACGGGCCCACGAAGAGTATGTTCTTTTAAAAGAGTTAAATAAGTTCTCTTTGTTAAGGCTTTGTGTAAGAAGCGTCCCCTTGTGTATGAATTCTGGATTCTGTGTAAAAAGTCGGTCAATTCAGACTTTATACACAAAACCGACAAGCACTTACAAGCCCAGCCTCTCCGAAATCTCCTTCATAGCTTCAACAGAAATCTCAACAAATCTGTCATAAGCAATTCCGGTTTTCTCGCACTCCATAATCATGTCGCGCCTTGACCCCGCAGCAAACCCCTTCTTTTTGAAAGCCTTTTTCACAGTCTTATCAGTAACATTTGAGAGTTTCTTTTCCTTGACCATTGCGCACGCGATAATCAATCCCGTCATAGCATCTGCCGCAACCAGTATGTGATCCATCTTTGAGTCCCTTTCAGGCGCGTCCGGGTTCATATAGTTATGCGAAAGTATAGCGCGCAGTACTTCTTCAGGAACATCCGCATCTTTCAGGATTTCCTGCGCAACAACCCCGTGCTCTACAGGATTGTCCTTTGTCTTTTCATAGTCAATATCATGCAAAAGCCCGCAAAGCCCCCAGACCTCCTCGTCCTCGCCAAGCTCTTTTGCAGAAGCCCTCATTATCGCTTCTGTCGCAAGCATATGGTTAAATAAAAAGTCTCCTTTTACATGCTGTTTTACAAGTTCTTCAGCTTCGATGCGGTTCATACAATCCTACCTCCTGTTTTGCAGGCAAATAACGCTCGTTGTCCTCTTTTCTTACAGGAGGAAGAAGATGGCTTATAATTAATTCGTTTTCTGCCCATTTATCCCATTCGTCTTCTCCTGTGTAGCCAACCATTAAATCACCCAACAAATCTTGGATTTCGAATAACAAATAAAGAACACCTGTCATGACAGGTATTTACATACCAAAATCCCGATTTACGACCTTTATTTCAGCCTTTCTAAGGTGTTCAAGAACCGTGGATTTTTTCAATTTCAGTTTGATTGCAAGCTCCTGCGCAGATATTTTTCGCGGCCATGAGTAGTACCCGTGCGCGCTTGCGTATTTGAGAACCATCTCCTGCTGCTCTGAAAGATTGATTCCATCAAATGTTGATGTTCTCAGGCGCAATATCTTAAATTCACCCAGTTCTTTGATTTCATCAAGAGCGTGTTTTAAGGCGTTTTTAACAGGTGCCGCAATAGTCCATATCTCGAAGCCATCCACAAGAAGAATTTTTTTCGAAACAAAACAATTATTTTTCAAAATCACATGGACAACAGATTTTATCTTTGATGTATCTGTAAATATTTGAATAATTAGTCTCCGGTCTGTTTCCTCAAGCACACTCCATTTTGAAATCACTTTGCTTTGCGCAAAGTAGTCCTTTATTTTAGAAGCCTCGCTTTTATTTGCAAGAAAAACTTCTGTAATATCCTGAACAAAGTCTTTTGTAAGACCAACCGTAATGTGTGTGCCAAACTCGCTTTTGAAATCCGCCAAGCCAATAGTCCAACAGCCCGTGTGCTTAAGCGTGAATTTTGCCTCAAACATACCTAAAATTGGGGTTTTGAGTTTAAAACAATATTGTGTGTTGGCGCTTGACGCCGTTCATGACCTCGAAATCATCTTTTAATGATTTATGCCTAAATTAACTATGCGGCGATGATTAGAAGATCGTCATCGGATGCCATTCGGCCCTGAACCGCCGGATGCGCAGTTGAGGATGTGAACACCCGATGAGCCGTTATTTTTACTATAGTGAAGGCATGAAATAAATGAACAAACCACAGCAAAAACCAATATGCCTTCATCTATATGGCAAGACACAGCACTCAATTTATTAGTGCCTTGACTATAGAATGGCTATTGAGCTGAACTCACTTTGAGCTCTCCTTTTTCCAAAGATATTCCTCTTCTTTCAACCCAAACAGAAATAGTTTTATCACGAAAAATCCGACAATTGCGCCAGTCAGCCCACCCCATAGATAAATGCTGCTGTCTGTAAAGACATGCTTTTCAGGAGGAAATAATTCCCCTCCGGGATAAAAATTCCAGTGTATGTCAAAGACATACAAAGCCATAATCGCGACAAGAAATGAAACTGCCAGAAAGACAAAATCCGCAATTATCTCTTCTTTTTCTATTTTTGTTTTTCGTAATTTATTAATCATTAATTAGCATATATGGTCGCGCATCATATTTATTAGTGACTGATTAAATCTGGCTCAATTTAACCTGATATTAACAAAGGGCTTTGTGTAATAAGTCCGAAAAAGCTCTTACTTTTTACATAGAAACCCGACTTTATACACATAAGGTACTTTTTACCAAAGCCATGTTTGTCCAAATCTATTTTAACCTTGACGAAGCAATACCACTTATGTACATATTCCAGCAATTCAAAAGCGAGGTCACATCTGTACTCAAAAAAGCAGGCATAAAAGAGCCTGCGCTTGAGGCGCCGCCTGAAAACGTTGATGCAGACCTCGCAATGCCCTGCTTTATGCTTTCAAAAGAGCTAAAGAAAGCGCCCGTATTAATCGCAAAAGAACTTGCAGCAAAGATACCGTCAAAAGCCCCTATCGGAAAAGCCGAAGCCCTTGGGCCTTATGTTAATTTCTCAATCAATTGGGATGTGTTCGCGCCAAATCTTCTTGAAGAAATTGGTGAAAACTACGCTAAAAAGCCTGTAAAAAAGAAGGCTCTGGTTGAGCACACAAGCATCAACCCGAACGCATCCCCCCATGTCGGCAGGTCAAGGAACGCGATACTCGGCGACTCAATCGTGCGCGTTTTAAACTACTCCGGCTTTGCTGTTGAGACTCACTATTTTGTGAATGACATCGGCAGGCAGATAGCAATGCTTGTAATCGGCTGCAAGGGGAAAAAGACAATCGAACTTGCTTTCAATGATATGCTTAAGATATACCGGGACATAAACGCAGAGCTTGAGACAAACGAGAGCATAGAAAAAGAAATCTCCGCTCTACTGAACAAGCTTGAGGCAGGAGATAAAAAGACAATTGCGCGCTTCCGGGAGATTGTTGAAATTTGTGCAAAGGGGCAGATCGGGATTCTCTCTAAACTGAACATCAATTATGATGTCTTTGATTATGAAAGCCAGTATGTCACAGGAAAGAAACTGCCGGGTGTGATGAAAGCGCTCGAAAAAACAGGCTATGTGATAACTGACGACGATAACAGGCGCGTCCTGCACCTGAAAGA
>JAGLMX010000059.1 GCA_023139785.1 Candidatus Aenigmatarchaeota archaeon
CTTACAAACGGCATGCTTCTTGACGCGCGAAGATTGCACTCAATTACAAACACCTTGTCATTCAGGACAAGATATTGAATATTAAAAGGCCCTTTTATGTCAAGGGCAATCGCAATTTTTTTTGTATACGTTTTTATTTTGTCGAGCGCTTCCTTTTTTACAGTCTGCGTCGGAATAACAATAGTTGCATCCCCTGAATGTACGCCCGCGTTTTCAATATGCTCTGCAATTGCACCGATAAGCACGTTTTTCCCGTCAGAAACACCGTCAACCTCAATCTCTCTTGCTTTCGATATAAATTTTGAGACAACTACAGGGTACTTGCTTGAAATCTTTGTCGCCTGTTTGATGTATTTTTCAAGCTCGCGATCATTGTGGACGATTGTCATGGCAGCGCCTGAAAGAACATAAGACGGCCTAATGATGACCGGATATTCATGTTTTTCTGCAAATTCCAAGGCGCCTGATATGTTTTCAACAGCACACCACGGCGGCTGCTTTATGTCAAGGGTATCAAGCAGTGCAGAAAACTTTGACCTGTTTTCTGCGCCATCAATATTTTCAGATTTTGTGCCAAGCAGCCTTATCCCGTTTTCATGAAGATTAATGGCGATGTTGTTCGGCCTCTGGCCCCCGAAGGAAACTATAACCCCAAGCGGATTTTCTTTCTCCCAGATATCAAGCACAGTCTCAAGGCTTACATCCTCAAAATACAATTTATCTGAAATATCATAATCTGTTGACACCGTCTCAGGATTGCAGTTAATTATTATTGCCTCGCGCCCGCTCTTTTTCACACCCCAAACGCCATGCACCGAGCACCAGTCAAATTCCACAGACGAACCTATTGAATAAGGCCCGCTTCCAAGAACTATTACTTTATCTTTTTTGGTTTTCTTTGAATAATCAATATCGCTTTCCTCTGCATTGTATGTCATGAAAAGGTAGTTTGTCTTTGCAGGCCACTCTGCTGCAAGTGTGTCTATTTGCTTCACATAAGGTGTTATGTTTCTCCCTATACGCTCCTGCCTTATTTCGTTCTCAGTTTTTCCGGTAATCTTTGCAATTCCTGCATCTGAAAATCCTGTTTTCTTTGCTTCATGAAGTACATCACTGTAGTTTTCCAGAAGCTTTTTCTCAACATCAACAATGTTTTTCACTTTGTGCAGGAACCATACATCTATTTTTGTAAGTTCATGAATTCTTTCAAGGCTCATGCCGCATTTCATTGCTGCTGCAACATAAAACAGCCTTTCATCAGTTGGCTCCAAAAGGTTTTTTTCTATCTTCTCAACATCAGTGCAAGCGTCCTGCTTGTTTCCGACAACACCCTGCTTTAGGGGATTACACATGCGCACAGCCTTTTGCAGTGCCTCCTCAAAGCTTCTGCCTATTGCCATCACTTCCCCGACAGACTTCATCTGTGTGCCTATACGCCTGTCCACACCTCGGAACTTCTTAAAGTCCCATCTTGGGATTTTTACAACAACATAATCAAGTGCCGGCTCAAAGCACGCATATGTCGCGAGTGTGACAGCATTTTTTATCTTGTCAAGTGTCTCTCCAATGCAAAGCTTTGTTGCAACACTTGCAATCGGGTATCCGGTTGCCTTTGATGCGAGCGCGCTTGAGCGCGAGAGACGCGGGTTCACTTCAATAATCTTGTATTCAAATGTCTTTGGGTTGAGTGCAAATTGTATGTTGCACTCCCCGACAATGTTTAAGTGACGTATTGCGGCAAGCGCGATGTTTCGCAGGGCATAATAATCTTTGTTGTCAAGTGTCTGCGAAGGTGCGACAACGATTGACTCTCCGGTGTGTATTCCAAGAGGATCCATGTTTTCCATGTTGCATATTGTTATGCAGTTGTCTGTTTTGTCGCGCATGACTTCGTATTCTATTTCTTTCCATCCGCCGACATATTCCTCAACAAGTATTTGCCCGATTACACTGCCACTGATACCGACACTTGCGATTTGCCGAAGATCGTCTTCGTTTTTTGCAATCCCGCTACCGTGCCCTCCAAGAGTGAAGCCTGAGCGAATCATTACAGGATAGCCAATTTCTTCTGCAACTCCCAGAGCATCCTCAACAGAATGCACTGCCATGCTTTTGCATACACTAAGGCCTGCTTCTTCCATTGCCTGCCGAAAAAGCCTTCTGTCTTCTGAAATCTTGATACTTTCAATTGATGTTCCAAGAACTTTTATGTTGTATCTTGAAAGAATTCCCCTATCATAGAGTGCGACCCCGCAGTTAAGTGCAGTCTGCCCCCCGACACTAAGAAGTATGCTGTCAGGGCGCTCTTTTTTTATCACGCGCTCAACAGATTCCGGCTTTACCGGAAGAAGGTATATTTTAGATGCCATTGCAGGGTCTGTCTGTATTGTCGCAATATTCGGGTTGACAAGAACAGTTTGTATCCCTGCTTCACCAAGAGCCTTCAGTGCCTGGCTCCCGGAAAAGTCAAACTCGCCTGCCTCACCAATTTTGATTGCACCGCTTCCAAGGACAAGGACTTTCCGTATCTTCGCTCTTTCTTTCTTTTTGCCAAGTAAATCCTGCATAAGTATCACTATTTTATTGCCCTCAAAAATTCGTCAAACAAATGCTTTGTGTCCTCAGGACCGGGCATTGCCTCGGGGTGGAACTGGACTGAAAAAAATGGCATGCTTTTGTGCCTTATGCCCTCGTTTGTCCCGTCATTTGCATTTACAAACCACTCGGCAACGTCTTTTGGAAGTGTTTTTTTGTCAACAGCATATCCGTGGTTCTGGGTTGTTATGTATGTCCTTCCTGAAAACACATCTTTGCAAGGCTGGTTCTGGCTGCGGTGACCGTACTTAAGCTTGTATGTGTCTGCCCCGAGTGCAAGTGAAAGAATCTGGTTGCCAAGGCATATCCCGAAAACAGGCAGTTTTGTTGCAGCAAGCTTTTTCACGTTTGAGATTGTACTTTTCAGGACTTTTGGGTCGCCCGGGCCGTTTGAGATAAGAATGCCATCCGGCTCTTCTTCAAGTATTTTTTCAAAATGACAATCATAAGGTACAACAGTCAGCCGGGCGTGCCTCTCAAGAATGCTGCGCAATATTCCGGCTTTTACCCCGCAGTCAATCAGGACAATGTTCTTGTTCCCGCGCCCGATGCGCTTTACTTCCTTTGTAGATATGTCTGCAACAAGGTCTTCGTCATTCGGGTTTGTTGCAGTTTTAAGCTCGGACGCAAGCTCGTTCATATCCGGATTTTCAGGGCAGATCACACCCATCATGCTCCCACGCTCGCGAAGTAGTTTCACCAGCTTTCTTGTATCCAGCCCTTCAATGCCGCATTTCTCCTCTTCAGTGAACCATGTATTCAGGGACTTTGCACACGCCCCGTGGCTTGGGTGCCGGCATAGTTCGGACACAATATACGACACAACTTTTATTCCCTTGGACTCAAAGCCAATAGGAATACCGTTTTCATCCAGAGTATAGTTTGGAACTCCGTAATTGCCAATAAGAGGGTAAGAAGAAACAAGAATCTGACCTGTGTATGATGGGTCTGTCAAAGCCTCTACATAGCCAACCATACCTGTGTTGAACACAACTTCGCCGAAAATCTTTTTTGGAACCCCAAAAATTTTCCCTTTGAACGAGGTACCGTCCTCAAGAAGTAAAACCGCCTCTTGCGTGTGTTTTTTAGTGTCTGAATTAAACAAATAAACCCACGTCTTATTTACACTTTGAAAGTATTTAAATCATTGTCAGATTCATTTGTTTGCGAGCTTATGCAATTCATATTTTGAGAGCAATAATGCGTTATCAAAAGCCTCTTCATAAATGGGGATTAGATTACCATACTCTTTGGAATGAATTGAGGACGCGCCACTAACCAAAAATCCATCTCTGTTTCCCTCAAATTCAACAGATATGAGGCCGTCAATATTTCCACGATAGTGTATTTTTACTTCGTCATATATGTCGTTCCACTTATCAGGCACCAAACCAGAATCTTTTGATATTTCTGAAATTTCAATAATTGGGCTTTTTCCTTCCATTTTTGGAATTATTACATTAACCGAGAAATCCGGTAGGACAACGTGGTATTGTTCGGTTAGTTCGGATGTATGTATGTCTCCTTTTTTTTCGGTTCGTGCAACAATGGATTCTATTGCACTTTTTCTTCTAGGGTTATTAAGCATATTAACCCTGAAGTGCACTCATTTATAAATATTTTCGTTTTTTACTACTAAAACATAGATTTGAATACATACGCAACAAAAAGTGCTGTCGTACTTTGATACAGAGGAATAAAAAAAGTCATACAACTTGCTTGATACTGAAGCTTACAGGGTCAACCACAAAACCGCCCGGCAAAACAAGCATGTTTTCAGCTCCGGAAACCGCTATCTTTTTGGATTCTTTTCTGCTGGCAGCCTGCATCGACTCTTCATTGAACTCCGAAAACCGCATTGCATTGATTTCAATGGTTTTAGCGCGCACCACTTCTGTATCCAGTTCACCAATAAGGTCTTCCATGAGTACAATCTGCCTCTGGAATCGCTTGACAGCTTCCTGTGTAATGTTTTCAAGATACGGTATCGGGCCCTTTGCATCAATTATCTTCATATCTTTGTCTGCGCCGTTTTTCCAGACAGACAAAAGCGCCTGCCCTGCATAGTGGCCCTGCGATTCTTTGCCGCATAGAATAAATGCCCGTATTTTCGGATTTGAAATTATATTGGCTATTATTCTTTCAATTCCGAGATTTTCTGTCTTAAGGCTTCCGACAATCGCGGCTTCAGGGATACCGAAGTCCTCAGGATTCGAGGTCAAAGTTACGATTGCAACCTTGCTTTCTTCTTCAAGAACTTTGTAGTCACCGGGCATCGGAGGCCAATTTTGCATATGTGGTATTATGAAGAAACGTTTTTAAGAGATTGCTGTCTTACGTATTATTATGATAAACGAAAAAATGAAATCAAAGTAAGGCATCACAACTCATCAAAAACAAACAACTCATCAATCTTTGCCCCAAGCGCCTTCGCCACATCGTGCGCGAGCTTAAGAGAAG
>JAGLMX010000006.1 GCA_023139785.1 Candidatus Aenigmatarchaeota archaeon
TCGTCATCTACAACGTCACAGTACACGATTTCATAAGATTGAAACCATATATAAATGTTCGCTGAAACCACAAAATAAGATTTCATTGTCTTGAAACCAATGTGAAACGTTTATAATATTGACGCCCCCACTATCCTTATGTCCCCCAGAGCCAAAAAATGGTTGCTGCCACTTTCTGGTTTGGCAGTAATGCTGTTTCTGGTTATTTTTTTCTTCAATATCTCTGAAGTAAAGACTTTTGAAAAGCCGTCAAAAATCGACTCTAATTTTTCAGGCGCAAATAAAACAGAATTTCGATATGTTCACATCCCTCTTTTTTACAGGCTGATTTTGTCTCCTGCACTATTGATGATTGCAACGGTTTTAACAACATACTATTTCATATCCCGCAGGCTGGAGGAACAACTGGAAAAGAACATGGCTTTAATACTAAAACTCATAAATAAAAATAATTCAATTCCAAAAACAAGCATCGAAAAAGTGGATCATAATACAATTCTACGATTTCTAAACGCAAGCGAAAGAAAAATTCTGGAAAAGCTCATTGAAAATAAAGGCACAACATTGCAATCAGAAATAAGCCGGATGCCCGGCATGAATAAATTGAAAACTCATCGCGCAATAAAAGACCTTGAGAGAAAAGGCATACTCAAAACAGAAAGCCATGGCAAGACAAATCTCATTATTTTGGACAATGATATCCGAAATACAATTATTGGCTAATTGTCCATCAGTACAAGCCCATTATTATTTTCGGTAATTCATTAATCACGTCAGAACCGACAAGCCCGTCACCGAACTTCTTTGCCGCAGCCTCGCCTGCAAGCCCCGTTATGTATGCGCCGGCGCACGCAGCCTCAAAAGAATCGGTTCCGCGCGCAAGAATCGCTGCGCAAACCCCTGCAAGAACATCCCCTGTGCCGCCTGTTGTCATGTACGGTGTTCCTGTCTTGTTCGGATAAACATTTTTTCCATCACTAATAAAATCTACAGGACCTTTCGCAATTATTATTGCCCCTGTCTTTTTTGCAAGTTTTTTTGATGCATCTTTTCCGTGCTCTTCTCCAAGCAGCATCCGAAACTCACCCCTGTGCGGAGTCAAAACAAAATTACCATGCAACATCACATCCATAACCACATAAAGCGCGTCCGCGTCAATTACGCAAGGGATTTTTATTTTTGGCAAGATTTTCTTCACAAAAGCCATTGTCTTTTTCTCACGCCCAAGCCCGGGGCCGATAACAACTGCATCTGCATCCAAAACCAGCTCTTCTATTGCCTGTGCGTGCTTTTCAGAAAAAAAATCACCCTCAAAAGGCACTGTTATCATGTCAGGAGAAAATGATGCAACTGTGTCTGCCGCGCGCTCTGGCGCCGCAACAACTACAAGGTCAGCCCCGCTTCTAAGTGCAGCCATTGCAGAGAGCGCGGGCGCACCTGTAAACACTTTGCTGCCTCCGATAACAAGGACTTTGCCAAAGTCACGCTTTTTTGACGCAGGCTTTCTTTTCAGGTATATCCTTTTTACAAGAGTGTCAGGATTGAGTGCCATATATATTATTTATACAATGCTAAATTAATATTCTTGAGAAACATGCAAAAAACCCAAAATATAATTTTCAGCGACCTTGACGGGACACTTATAGACCACAGCACTTATTCATACAAAGCTGCCCTTGATGCAGTAAGCCTGCTGAAAAAGAAAAAAATTCCGCTAATATTTTGCACCAGCAAGACGCGCGCTGAAATCGAGAAATACCGCAAAGAGCTTGGCATAAAAGATCCTTTTATTTCCGAGAATGGCGGCGCAATATTTGTGCCTAAAAAGTATTTTGATTTTGGGTTCGACTTTGACAGGGAAACAAAAGAATATAAAATAATTGAGCTTGGAACGCCCATAAAAAGGCTTCTGAAAGCCATTGCAAAAACAAAGGAAAAAGGATATGATGTCACAACATTTTCAGCCATGTCTGTTAAGCAGCTTTCAAAAGACTGCTGCCTGAAACACGACGACGCAAAAAAAGCAAAAATGCGCGAGTATGACGAGGCATTTAAAATCAACAACGAAAAAGATGAACCAAAAATCAATGAATTAATAAAAAAACATGGATTTCATTTCACAAAAGGCGGCAGGTACTGCCACATAACAGGCAACAACGACAAAGGAAAAGCAGTAAAAATCCTTACAAGCCTTTTCAAAAGGAAATACCATAAAATAAAGACAATCGGCCTTGGTGACGGACAAAATGACATACCAATGTTAAAGGAAGTTGATGTTGCTGTAATTGTAAAAAACTCTGCAAACCCCAAACTTAAAGTGAATTTTGAAGTAATAAGAACAAAAGAAGAAGGTCCTCGTGGATGGAACAATACTGTAAAAAAACTAGTCTAGATAAAACTTTTTTCTTTAAGCATATGATACGCAAGTATAAACTCCGCATGTCCCCAAGTCAAAGGCACAACCCAGTAAGCAAGGTCTTCTTTCCTGTATTCTTTTGAGCGCATGACTCGTTCTGCTTCTTCCTTGCGCCCACTGCCATAATATCTCCCGACATTCTTCGCCTCTTCCTGCCATGTTAAAAAATTCTTTTTTGTTGCAACATGCTCGGGAATGAGGCCATCCCTGTGATGCCTTATGAACCACTCAAAGTATTTTTTTGCGTGCTTTTCCCTGCCTGCATCAAGATAGTATTGCGCCATCCATGCAGTGTACATGCTGTAGGGCCCGTAGCCTCCATTGTTTCTGCCCGGCCTGCCGTGCTTTCTCATGTGCCTGCGTATTCCGCCAAGTTTTTTGTCATAAAGCTCTTTCTCAACATAATCTGCTGTTTTTCGGACAATCATGTCATCCGTAGGCAAAAGGCCAAGAACATACATGCCAAGTTCAGATATGTCGGCATCATATATTTTGTTCATGTTCGTCAACTTGATAAAGTGCCCGTTGCGAACCATTTTCTTCATAATGGATTCTCTTAGCTCCTTTTCAATCAAAGCCCAGTGGCGCGCATCCTTCTTTTGTAACAGAATTCCTGCCATCTTGCGGCTTGCACTGAATCCTGCAAGTGCAGAGACATTTGCCCATATCTCGAAACCGGCCTCCATAGGCGGCCACTCATGGATTGAGTTCATTGAATACACGAGCCGCTCTTCCTTGATGTAGTGCTCTTCCAGAAAGCGCGTGCCAAGATATATTTTTTTCCAGTTCTTTTTGAGGAATGCAGTGTCTTTTGTGCAATCATAATACCTTTTTGCCATATAAAGCACAAGGCCATTGCAGTCAACCTGTGACGGTCGGTAGCTTGCAGGCCGCCCGTCCTTTGTATAGCGCTGGTGCCATTCACCGATTTCACCGGAAAGCCCGAAAACAAATGAAAGTGTCTTTTCTACTTTTCGGTATTGTTTTAATTCAAGAAGCGTACGAAGTATCAGCATTGTGTCACGCGGGTACATGTATGGATATCGGGCATTGGGTGGGCTTGCAAGAATTGCGCCGTTCGGCATTGTCACAGAATCAATAACCTCTATGCTCTTTTGGTATATTGTTCGAAGTTCATTTTTCTCGCTTTCGCTGAACATAAACTTCATTAGTGTTTATGCAGTATATAACTATGTCTGGCATCGACTCGCACCAGAATACGATAATAAACAACAAAACCCCCTTTATAAAATTTAAAGTCAAAATAAACTTGGATTATGGTATACGAATACATCGTTCTTGGAGTTGCAGTTCTTGTATTAGTTTATTACATAAACCGTGTAATCGTCCTTTCAAACCGCGTGAAAAACGCATGGGCGCAAATTGACGTCCAGCTGAAAAAGCGCGCTGACCTTGTGCCAAACCTTATCAGCACAGTTAAGGGCTATGCAAAACACGAAAAAGGGATAATGACCGCAGTTACAGAAGCAAGAAAGGCAATGATGGGCGCAGAAACAGTACACGACAAAGCAGAAGCAGACAATGCCCTCGCGTCTGCACTAAAAAGCATCCTTGCAATCGCAGAGAACTACCCTCAACTCAAGGCAAACGAGAATTTCAGGCTTTTGCAAGAGCAGCTTGACGGCATAGAAAGCAAGATAGCATACTCACGGCAGTTCTACAATGATTCAGTTCTTGAATATAACAACTACGTCTCAACAATACCCGGCATAATATTTGCACGAATAATGGGCAAGAAAGAAAATGATTATTTCCAAATTGAGGAAAAAGAGCGTACCGCACCCAAGGTGACTTTCGACTAATATTTCTATAGTTGCATATCAAGCAAAATCTGATGATATTATGAGCACTACCGCTACTACAAGCACAAAACATGTAAATTTTTTTGACCAGATGTCAAAAAACAAGCGCGACTCCGTAATACTTATCTTCCTGATACTTGGTGTCTTATACTCATTCGTCTACATCATTGCACAGGTTTACAACCCGGGCCTCACTTTCGTACTTCTGTCATTTTCAATAATAATCACTTTGATGCACACCACAATGTCTTATTATAAGGGCGCAGACATCGTCCTGAAAAGCACAAAAGCAATTCCTGCTGACCCGAAAAAATACCTGCATTATCACAATGTTGCCGAAGGGCTTGCAATTGCCGCCGGAATACCAAAGCCAAAACTCTACATACTCCCGTCCCCTGAAATAAACGCGTTCGCATCCGGGCGCGACCCAAAGCACGCAGTAATCGCAGTGACAGAAGGCGCACTTCAAAAACTCGACAGGCAGGAACTTGAGGGCGTCATTGCGCACGAGATGTCGCACATAGGAAACTATGACATACGCTTCTCTATGCTTGTGGCTGTTTTTGTCGGTCTTGTCGCAATACTCAGCGAGATGTTCATGTACTCAATGTGGTTTGGCGGAGGAAACCGAAACAACGACAGGCAGGGAGGTGGCCTCCTGATTGTTGCAGGCATACTTCTTGCAATTGTAGCACCTATTGCTGTGCGCATGGTCCAGCTTGCAATCTCGCGCAAGCGCGAGTTTCTTGCCGATGCCACCGGAGCAAAATTAACACGCCATCCCGAAGGCCTTGCATCAGCTCTTGAAAAAATAAAGAAATACAATGAGGGCAATATGAAAGTAAGTGAAGCAGTATCGCACATGTTTTTGTCAGACCCTAAAAAAAGCTTTATGGACAATATCTTTGCAACACACCCTCCTGTTGACGAGCGCATACGCCTGCTTAAGGCAATGTAATCATCCGTATTCAATATGCTGAAGTGTTTCCATGCCTTCGCGCTTCACAAGCCGCATTTGATACATAAAAAATGCCTTTCTCGTAGTATTAAAACAAATATTTTCCTGCCAACCCGCATCATACGTCAGGTTAACAAGAAAATAGTTTGAGCTTTCCGGAAAATAGATTGTTGTTATGTTTCCGTCCACAAGATCAAAAGAAGGAACTGATGATGAGCCCACAGAAAAAGATATATCTTCGACATCCTGCTGAAAGAAATTTATAATGCTCACGTTTATGAACCCATCGTATGGTATGCCCAGAACAATAAATCCGCTTAGGTTCAGTGCACGCGAGTGTGCAAAGTTTTGAATCATATGTTTCCAGTCAATAAGGTGCGCCTCTACATACGGTGTTGAAGTATCTTCCATAACAATTTCTGAAAGAGCCGAGCGCGTAGAGTCCTTTATGTTTTCAAAAACAAAATCACGCGCAATTGTGTCCGAGCCTATGCTTATCTGTGTGCGGCTCATAACTGCATATGAAAGAAATATAATGAGAAAAAATCCCCCGATAAGAAACCACTGGCCTTTTCGTTTTCTGCCCATGCACTCACTTTCTCCAGAAATGAACCAGAATTTCTGCCGGGCTAAATACCGGAGCCACTAAAAGAAACGATAACTTCTTTGACAAAACAAGGCCCAGATTAAGCATATATGTTGCCCCTGCTGAAGCCCCGCCAACAGAGCCAAAAGACATCTCTACCAGCTTGAACTCTGCCCCGCTTGCGTCCCCGGATGTGCTAACGACATCCCCGGAAATCCTGTAAATACTTCCGGCTGTCTCAAATGCAAAAGCTGAAGAAGCTGTTAGTAAGCACAGGATTACCGTAATTGAAAACAGCTTTGAATAAATCATGAATATAATGACATTCCGGAGTATAAATCTATTCTTCACAGCACTGGCGGCACGCAATAAGAAAAAAACTTTCAGGAATTCGAACGAACTTATTTCCTTTTCACATATCCTTTTTTGTAAGTGTTTTTCAGAATCTCTCCCGAACCAAATGGCACAGACTTCTGTATACCTTCCGTACTCATTTTTCGAAGAACATCCTGCTCTTCTTTGCTGGATATTTGAAATAGCTCTGCCTTGATTTTTTTAGCAATATCTGCCGCACGTGTTGTACCTGGGCCAAACAGCACATACTTGCCTGTTTTTGATGTAATAGACTCCACAGGGCCGCAAAGAAATGCGCCCTCAGACAAACATACTGCAATGCGAAGCTCTGTTTTAATCCAGTTTTTCTTTCCATACACCATGAAAGAGCCATGGCCCATGTATTCGCCTGAAGGGGTTTTCTTTGTCACCTGCTCAGGCGATATATAAAAAACATCCAATGACCCGACACCCTGCTTCCACGCGCGCGAGTATGATGCCGTAAACTGTGCTGTTTCATCAATTGTTTTCTTGTCAATCTCATTCTCAGATGCCTTTATGACAACAAACGGAGAGCCTGCAACATCTGTGTGAAACACAAGGTCATTCTTCTCTGTATGCTTTTTGATAAGGACTTCATTTGATGTGGCATCGCGCCCGCCAACAACAAGAAATCCATTTGATGAGCGAAACCAGCGAAACTTCTGGTACCACTCCTTTTTTTGTTGCTTTTCCCGGACACATGTTTTTTGCATTACAATCTCTTCTCTTTTTTCAAGAAGAAGTTTCTCGGTCTTAAGAAGTGCATCGTTCGCACGCAGCATCTTTTGCTTCAGCATTTTTGATCTGCTGTAAATGGCATTTATGTTTTCAGCCAAAGACTTTTCAATGCTCAATTCAACTGTTGTTCCGTTGCCGGCATCTATTGAAATCAATTTTTTCTTGTTGTCAACACTTTTTACCTTGACTGACACCTGTTTTGCCTTGCCGATTCCCTTTTCACGAACAGCCAGAATAAGGCTTTCATATTCAGAATAACTTGCGCTTATGAGTTCTGCAGCGCGCACAAGGCTGCCTGCCTCCTTATCGCGGCGCATAATTGCATCTTCCTGCGCTTTTTTTCGGACAAGAATTTTCTTCTCCCGTGTCATCTTCTCTTTTTTTGCATTTTCTTCTTCTTTTACATTCATGCCGGATAAAAAATACTCCTCAAGCGCGCTGTTAAATGAAGAAAACTTTGTTTCAGAAAAATCCGTATATTTTTTAAGGGAAATCGGCACAACATCAATTCGCTTTTCTCCCTCACCAATGATGGATGGAGTAATGCTCTCGTTAAGCAGGCCTTTTACTGTATTAAGCAGTAATTTTACATCTTTAGAAGGTAATGTATTACAAGGTGTTGATTTCTCTATACCCGCGCGAGCACACACTTCCTCAGCATATGTGCCTCCAAAAGACATTTCCCGCGCAAGAAACGCGACAACCTGCTTATCGTTTTTCATGGCAGGCAAAAAATCTTCAAGAGTTATATCCACCGGGTTCATGCCTGATGGCGGAAGCGTGTATGTCTCGCCTTTTTTCAGGGTTCTGTCCTTCCACCGCTCCCGAACAAGAAGTGAGAGTATTTGTCCTTCAGGCGATACAAACAGTGCATTGCCGTCCCGGAAAAGCTCAAATATCATCTTTGCGCCGTCAAACTCAAGTGCGACAATCCGGTCAAATCCCTGCTGAACCACCTTGTTTATCCTCTTTCCCTTAAGATATTTCCGCAAATACATTGCAAAGCTTGTCGGAACTTTTGCATGCGGCGGAGTGGCCTCTGACAAAAATAACATACCATCGCCTGCTAAAAGTGTGCGTCCTCCACGACCGGGCAAGTGCAATGCAAAGTGTATCTGATGGCCCTCCTGAAACACTTTCTCAACGCGCGCACCAACAAGCGATTCAAGCTCACGAAGCACGAACGCAATGTCAACAGATGTCATCTCAGCCTTCATAAGAAAAGATGGTCTGATTAATTATATATTACTGCTCAGCATATATTGATATGTAAATATCTCACTTGAACCTGGGTTTCGCACATTTTGAATGAGATTATACCGCATCGATCCAACCCCAAAAGAATGAAGTTGTAGCGGTTGTAAATGCCTGTTGAAAAAGTGTGCAAATATATTAGTTAGGGACAATAAATAAAAGGCGTGGAATAATGTTCGAAAATTCAAAAACGGACACCGAAAAACGAATTTCTTCTCTTTCAGATGAACTCATCGATATCAAAAACCAGAAAAAGCTTGCAGAACTTGATTTTGAAAAAAGGGTTGTCCTTCTGGAAGATGCTGTAAACACAATAAACAAGACCGTTGGCTCTGCAAAGAACCTGAAAGACATGAAGGAAAATCTCGAGCACGTCATAGATGTTCAGTCAAAGATACGCGAAGTTGAAGATAGGGAAATCATAGACCGCCTCGAAAGTATGCAGGCAAAAGACACACTTAATCTTCTTGATGACAATGTAGAAACAATATCAAAAAAACTTGAGCTTCTTTCAGATGCCGTCAAAACACTCGGTGAAAGAACACATAATGCGGGCAAAAGCCAAAAAGAAGAAATTGTACAAAAAATAGGCCTGGGCTCAAAGGATCTTGACTTGCTTCGGTCAGAAATATTAGCTGTGCGCACAGGAAAGGCAGACGCACAATCTATCGAGGCACTTGAGTCAAAATATGAATCTATGAAGAATTCCTTCTTAGAAATTGATAAAAACTTCGCAGAGCTTGCATCAAGCGCAAGGGGTGCGCTCAAAAAAAGAGACAAAGATATTGAATCTATCCAAAAGAAAATAGAAGAGCTTGAAGAAGTTCCTGTGAAAACAAAACAGATTTCATCACGCGTTGATTCGCTAAATGAAGCCGGCAAAAAAATGGAGACTCTTCTCACATCGCTTCGAAATCAGATATCTCTTGCAGAAAAAAATATAAAGCCACTTCAGGCAGGCCAGGAACTTGCAAAAAAAGCCTTCGCCGAAACAAACAAGGTCAAGAAAGGTCTTGATGAAACAAAAACAAGTTTCAGCGAGAGTCTAAATGATATTGACACAAAGATTGACAACATACACGCGAGCGCACAAAAGGAATTTGACAAAAAAAGCAATGATATAGAATTCCTGCAAAATAAAATATCTACGCTTGAAACTCTCTCTGTAGATGAAGCACTTCTTTCATCGCGCGTTGACGTATTAAGCGAAGCTGACAAAAAAAAGGAGACTCTTCTCACATCGCTTCGAAATCAGATATCTCTTGCAGAAAAAAATATAAAGCCGCTTCAGGCAGGCCAGGAACTTGCAAAAAAAGCCTTCGCCGAAACAAACAAGGTCAAGAAAGGTCTTGATGAAACAAAAAACAATTTCATGAATTCACTTGAGAAGCAAAGCAAGGAATACAAAAATGCCCTTGAGAAATCCAGAATATTTGCTAAAAAAGAGTATGGGGATATCCAAAACGCACATTCTGCTGTCAAAAAAGAGTATGCAAAAATCAAAGAAAATTTTGATGAGCTTAACTGGTCTTTGGAAAAACGAGTTTCAGAGAGCGCGAACAATGTTCTCGAAAAACAGACGCGGCTTCAAAAAGAAAGCCTTGAAGCATTAAAAAACACGACCAGGCGAGTTGAAGTAAGAAGCAAAGAAATAGAGCAAGTGATGGAGAAAAGAAATTCGGAATATAAAAAAGTCTGTTCAGTGCTCAAAGAAAGCGAAGTTCTCAACTTGATAAACCAGATTGAGCACATAAAGAAAACTGAAGAGAATATAAAAAATGATATTTCCTCTGAGATTTCTACAATGGCAAAAGGATTAGTTGAAGAAGAATTAAAAGATGTTACAGGTAATTTGAAAAAAATAATTGATTTTACACGAAAAAGTCAGGTAAAGCAAGAAGATGTAGAGCACATCGTTGAAAACAGAATTTCAAGCCTGACTGCAGATTACAATAAATTTGGAAAGGCTCTTGGTACACTTCAAAGGATTGTCCAGCAGGAACATGTAAATATCAGCCAGAACGTACACAGCAAACTTGATACTGAGATGTCCACAGTAAAAGACGAAATAGAAGACTTGCGCGAGGATATTGAGCTTCTAAAAGGCTTGCGGGGAGACCTTGTAGAGGATATTAACAAGATAATTGCCGGATACGAAGACAAAAACAAGACAAGGACTGTTGAAAAGCTCGAGCACACAGCAGAATTTGAAGCAGAACGGATTGACCGCCTTGAAGAAACCGTCAACAAAAAGCTCGCAGAGCACATAAAACAGATTGAGCAAATGGAACCAAAACATACAGGCGAGCAGGAAGTTTCGGCACATATCGAAACAAAGCTTTCCATCATCGATAGGGAAAACCAGAGCCTTCGCGAAGAACTTGAAGAACTCAAGGGAGCCTATTTCCAGATAATGAAACTTCAGCAGAATGCCCCAATAATCATCGAATAATGCATTTTCCTACTTGCGCTTCCTGTGCCGCATCTTCTTCAGGCGCTTTTTAGTCTTATGACCACGCATTTTTGTTGATTTTCTTTTTTTTCCGCAAGGAATGATAATCTCCCCCTTTTTACCGTATTTTATCAAGTAATTTGGTAATAACTGAGTATTTCTTGCCAATCTTTTTATTTGCGCCCCTCAGATTCTTTGTTTTTCGCTCAACATCCTTTATTCTTTGATATAATTTGTTCGCAGGAACGTTTTTTATGGCAGAAGACAGCTTTTCAAGCACCTTGACGTCCGAAAGAACCTTTCCTCGCTCATCTTCGAACTTTTGTAGGGCGCGCTCGAGCTTTTTGATGTCAGAGGCTCCTGAATTTATTATTTTTCTCACAGAACGTGTGTCTTTTGATATTTTTCTCTCGCGCAGTGAAATTGAGCGAAATGCGTTTTTAAGCTTCTGCCCTTCAATAGAAAGCGATTTCAGCTCACCCTCGAGTTTTTCAGACTCTCCAAACTCACGAAGAAGCACTTTTTCATAACTTTCTATTTTTTTGTGCTCTGCCTTGATTACTTTCTCTTTTTCGCGGATATTGTCTTCAATATCTTTAACATCAAATGCCAGATCTTCCTTAAGCTCGTTTGCCTTTTTCTCTTTTTCCTCTGTATTCTTGGCAGTATTCAAAAGAATAAGCGAGCCTGACGGGCCATACTCTTTTGACATCAGGTTCTCTTTTTCAAGAACATCGGCCCATGACTCTATTGTGTCAACAGATACAGACAGCCTTTTTGCCGCGTCCTTAGCAGAATACCTACCTTTTTCAGAAACAATCTTCAGCAGGCGGTCGACTCCTGTCTCAAGCATCGTGTTTTTCCAGGAACTCATAAATTCAATCTCGCCATCACAAAATACAGCCCGACATGTATTCAAGGCATTTTTCTGTCAAGCACATATAAACTATAATAGAAAGAATTTATATAATGTATGTTATGTTCCGAAAAAGAAATATGTCCGGCCAGGCCGCAATAGAATACCTATCTATCGTCGGGATTGCACTCCTGCTTCTGACCCCCATAATACTCGTGGCACAGCAGCACATAAAAGACCTTAACAACGATACCCGAATGATGCTTGCCCTGGAGGCAAAAAACAAGATTGCTGCTGCATCAGATATTGTACGCGCACAGGGACCTCCATCAACAATGACTGTCAGCATTCAATTTCCGGCAGGCATTATGCGCGTAGCCATTGAAGACAGGATGATTCTTATAGAAGTTCCCTCTGCAGAAGGTTCATCAGACCTTGTCTCAATATTTGATTATAATGTTACAGGCAATATTTCCACTTCCGCAGGCAGCCATAAAATAAGAATTGAAGCAATGTATGATAAAGTGAATATTACGGGGATTTCATGAGAAGATGTGCGCAATCCGGCCTTGAGCTTCTGACATATGTTTCATTTTCCCTGCTGATTTTTTCAGCTTTTTATCTGGGAATATTGAAAAAAGATATAAACGTAATAAACCGGCAGGAAGAATTTCGTGCCGCGGAAATAAGCGAGAGAATTGCCTTTGAATTAAGCCTTGCCAAAAGCTCCGGCGATGGCTATTCAAGAAATATCAGCCTATATGAAAACATATATGGACAGAATTATTCTATACGCATTGGAATCGGCATGGTCTTAATTGATGTAGAAAACAGGACTTATTCATCCCATACAATCAGCTCCAATATTTCAGGCAGCATTCTTCCGGGATGTAATAGCATCAGCAATGTCAACGACAATGTAAGTATAGTTCAGTGTTAATGGTGCTTCTATGAAAAAAGGCCAGACGCTCGCAACAGATTACGTAATCAGCCTGTCGATTTTCGCAGTAGTCTTAATAGCAAGCATCTCCCTTTGGAATGTGGCTGAAAGCAAAAAGACATGGAGCTTTGATATTGACCGAATGCAGAAAAAAGCCATGATTGCGGCCGACACTCTTGTAAAAACAAGAGGGGTTCCACATGGCTGGACAAATGAGAGTGTTGAGGAAATAGGAATTTCAAGCAGGGATCATGTAATAAACGGAACACTTTTCGACAACCTGCTCAATGTAAACTATGCTGATGCC
>JAGLMX010000060.1 GCA_023139785.1 Candidatus Aenigmatarchaeota archaeon
CAATATGCACTGAATGCACACGTGTCGCACAGGGGATTTGCTTCAGCAGTCTTTGCATACATTGGAATCACTCTGGAAAAGACATCAAGATAGTTTTCATTTACATGGCCTAGTGCCAGCTCAGGCATACTTTTTGCAAGGTCGCACGGAAAAATTGTGCCGTCAGGAGAAATTGAAACTTGTGATATTCCGGCACCGCACGGCATTCGCAGGCACATATATGAGCGCGGAAAGCCAAGCATGTTGCGCAGCATTGTTTGAATAATCGGATCAAAGACCAAGGTACCTTTTTTTGTGAGTTCTGCCATATATTCTATGCTTTCTTTCCAGAACGGAATGAATTTTTCTACAGTTACTACAAGCTCTTCTTTATTGGATTTGCCGCGCCCGATACAATACATTGGGCGAAACATAACTTTTTTTACGCCCAGCTTAACATATTCATCCACTATTTTTTTTGCACCGAATTTTATGCTGTGAGCTGTTATTGTCGGCATTATGTTTACTGTCTTTTTATTGTCCTTGAGATATCTCAGCCATTTTATGACAGAATCATAAGAACCCGAACCGTTCACATATTGTCTCTGAAGATTGTGAAGCTCTTTCGGCCCGTCAAGAGATGAGCAAAGCCCAATGTTGTTTTCAAGGATAAAATTTGCTATTTCTTCAGTCATAAGTGTCATGTTGCTGACAATAACAGGTGAATTTATTTTTTTGCCTGTTTCATTTGCAGCAGCATGTAATTTCATTATGAACTTTTTTAGGGTCTTGAATTTTGCAAGAGGCTCGCCTCCCTGAAATTCAATATGAAAGCTTTTAGCTGGTGAAGATATCATAAATTCAATTGTTTTATCCATTATTTCTTCAGTCATTGTTTCTGCATTGTATTGTGTTGCGTTTGCATGGCAATATTTGCACACAAGGTTGCATTCATTTGAAATGTTTATGAGATATACCTTTGGAGCGAGAAAATAGGCTAGTTGTTTTTCAAATGAAAAAATTATGTTTTTTAGATTCTCTTTTAAGATAACTATTCCGGCATTATTTAGTTTCTTAAACAGTTCACCATTCTCTGTAAATGTTCCGCGAAAAAGCAGTTCATATTCTTCGCAGCTCAAAATGGTGAATCCCCCATGCCTTGTAGTGACTAAATATTTGGAGCCAAGCTTTTCGGTGAAATATTCATTTGTGCAAACCGCTGTCTTTTCTCTGGTCTTGCTAATCATTGTTTTGCCTTATTGGTTTGAGTTCATCAGTCCCATAATAATCAAAATAAGAATACCATGTTCCTGTGCATGTTTTGTAATAAACACAGCCCTTGCATTTATCAACAGTACCGTACATTAAGGTCACTTTTAGCATGTCTGTAGTAGGCGTTTTTGTAAATATATTGCTTTTATGTTTCCGGCCAATATATTTTCGATATTTTTCCTTCACCATGCACGGGGGTATCGAATATAGTGTTATATAAAGGCCATTCTTCTTAGCGACGTCTATTGCAGCCTCAATATATGGTATGGTTTCACGTATATTGATACATATAATTTTATCATTTTTAAGTGCTTTTCCCTGCACATCAAGACCGTTTATTGTTATTCCGGGGCAATTAGGAAACCGCCGGATTACCATTTCTATGAGATGAGGCATTCTTTTATAATTGATTTTATTGATGACGGTCTTAAGGCCCACCTGAACATCACAATCATAAAGATTTTCTATGCCTTGCAGCGTTTCCTCAAAGCTCCCGGGCGACTGGGAAATCCGGTCATGAAGCTCTGCAGTGTCTGCATGAATGGGAATAAGTACGCTGAGTGGATTGAGTTCGGCAAGCTTTTCAGCAAGCCACTTATTTGAAAAGTTCCTTCCGTTTGACAGAACAATATAGCGCGTATTTGGGTATTTTTGAACAATTCTTTCAATATAATACAAGAATTCTTTTTTGCATGTCGGCTCTCCGCCGGAAATTTCAAGCTCAAAATCTCCTTCGTTTTTGAGTGAATCAATAAATTTGTCGATGTTCTGGTTTGTAATTATTTTGCCACAGTTTTTCTCTGAATCAACTGCGCAATGAAGGCAGTTGTTATTGCATTTATAGTCGAACACACAGTATATCTTTTTTAGCATAGTTTGGTATGAAAATGTATTTATTTAAACAGTTGCAACCGCTGTAATTCCGCATTTTAATGCGGAGTTGTCGGTTGGTGTGTCTTTGAAAACACTTCATTGAATTTTATCTCGGAGACCCTAAAAACAGCAAAGCTGTTTTTGAGATATCCGAAAAAGCTATACTTTTATCGGATTTCAGAAATGTTGGAACATGGCGTAGCGAGTTCACTTACGTCGAACTAAGTAAACCGCGGCATTAGACTATGGTTTAACCAATGCGGTATACACAATCCGCCTTCATAATGAATGGGTCAAACGCTATGCGCTGTCTGATATGCAAAGCATGCGAAAGATATGACCTACGACACATCGAAATAAGTTCATCTGACACACCAATTGCACAGAAGCAAAGACTGATGGTCGTTCATATAATCGCGTTAGTCCAGTCATGCCGAGACCAATTAGACCAGTTATGCCATGTATGATCCCACCATGCATGATCCCACCAGCAGTGGTTGTCCCAGGAACCTGTGTCTATTCCGTCGTCATCAGAATTCAAATTTGTGTCTGTAATTTCGTGGGTTGTCTCATCGCATGTTGGCGCTGCACTTGCCTCAGAAGTAACTGCAATTGCACCTGCCAGCGCCCCAAGCACAACAAGCCCGTCCAGAATGCCTGTTTTTTCTCCTTTGGGCTCTTCTTTCAGGTGGCGCTTTTTCAACTTATTTATCTTTTCTTTTAGGCTCATTTTTCATCAGTTTATAATACGCGATACAATAAATTAGTCATTTGAACTATAATAATCTTACTTACGTTCTGGAAAGTTCTAATACGGGTTTGATTTCATTTTCTCCGAAAAGATCTAAATGGCATTTATATAATCCGGGGCAAGTCTCATTTAAGATACATGAAAAACATAATTGAGGCATATCTTTTGAGATGCGAAGCCGCTTTCCTGCTTTATGTATGACGTGCGGGCTTCTTTCATTAGAAAATTTTTGATATTGTGTGTGGAGTGCGCAAAGGGGAACCATGTCCAGCCGAATAGAGACATTAAATTTTACGGCAACATCAATGGCCTTTTCAACATAAGGCATTGCATCGCAAAAGCGCACTCCGAGAACGGCCTGATTCTTTTTTGCACTTCCCTGAATACTTAAAGAGCATATCATGACCTCTTTTATTTTAGGCATTCTTTTACATACAAATTCGATTGTTTTTGGCAAAAAGCGGTATGTTGCGCGCGTCAATAGGATTTTCATACAGACAACGCCGCCAGCACCCAAAAAATTATCTGTTCCTTCCAGAGTTTCCTTGAAACTTCCCGGGCGCTGCGTAAAAAAGTCATGCATTTCCGGAATGTGGGAGTGTATTTCTGTCAGAACTTCTTCAAGGCCGCAATCAATAAGTTTTTTTGCAAAGAAGAGGTCAGACAGCATTCTGCCGTTGGTAATCATCATTGCCTTACAGCCTATGTTTTTTATGTACGAGATAATCTCAAAAATGTCTGGATTTACCGTAGGCTCACCGCCGCATAATATGACGGTTGCACCCATTTTCAATTTTTCAGAATCAATACAAAGAATGATTTCATCTAATGTTAAATCACGTTCGGGACGGCTGCCATTTTCAGTACAAAAAATACAATCATTATTACACGAGCCGGCAGCATCGAGAAGAAAAATGCTATTATTCGACTTTTTCACACTGTTTTTGGCCATAATTATCTGTACCAAAATTTGACTTTTTCAGGATTTTTTCCAATTCCTCGCGCACCACAGAAAATTCTTTTGTTTTTAGATGAAAGCACACATTTGTACCACATTCGCCGGCAGCTATTTTTTTAGCGGTTTCTTCGCAGTCTCTACCGCACCGACCGCAATTTTGCTTTGGCATGTATTGGTATACCAGATCAAATGTAGTTTTTTTACCTTCTTTACCTCCGGAATTGCAATCATAATCCGCAGGATTTTCCTGTACAGATGTTTTTTCTTTTTTATCTGCATACGAATTTAGAGTCTCTGCAATAGCCCGCGGATCAACATTCGTGGGCATCAATTGCCTCACAGCAGCCCCTATTAACGCGTTCCTTGTGTCAGCATATCTTCTTGCCTGAGCATCTTCAACGCTTGCGTGAAGAAGCTCTGAATAAAATGCATCAGAAATGGCAACAAGATCCTTTTTTGATGCGTCTTTTTCATCCTCTTTTTTTATTTTAAACACAGCAATTATCGTTTCGAGCGGGTCGCCGTCAATTGCAACTTCAAAGTCCTCGGTAAATCTGTAGGCTGCGCGCATTATGACGTTTTGAGAATAAAGGCGCGGATTAAGCGTGATTGTCACTGTTTTTTCGGTTTCATCTATTTTAACGTTCTTTTCTTTTTCTGCCATGAGAATTTATTATCCCATTAGAATAAATAGGTTTCTTTTTTGGCGCATTATTCACGTGGCTCAAAATTCAGAAAAACATATATCAGTCTTTCTTTGCATAAATAAGGCAATGCTGTATGAAATAATGAAATATTACACAAATAACTTTGCCGCAGTGCTATATCTTTTGCTGTTCCTTGTTTTGATTTACCTGTCTGTGTTCAATTTCAGGTCTCTAAAAAACTATTTTTCTGCAATAAACAGGAAATATTGGCTGTGTTTGCTTGCAGTGCTTGTTTTAGGGTTTTTGTTTAGGGTTTGCTTATGCCCCGAAGCAGAAATTGTGGGTGCAGACAGATGGAATTACAGAATGGCTGCAGAGAGTATGATGGGCGATTACGGTGTTTTGTCCAACATCAGCTCGTCAGTCAGCAGAAACGTAGGGCATCCATATGGCTATTCCTTCCTATTGGCGATAGCATACATTTTTTTTGGAATAAGCATTAAAGCATCATACGCCCTAAATCTTTTATTCGGCTCTCTCTCAATTATTGCAGTTTTTTTAA
>JAGLMX010000061.1 GCA_023139785.1 Candidatus Aenigmatarchaeota archaeon
TGCGTGCGCATTCCGGTAAAGAGGGCGCACTCAGAAAGTATTGTGGTTGAGACAAAAAAGTCCATAAGCCCTGAAAAAATTACAGAAATATTTGAAAACACAGAAGGTGTACTTGTGAAAGACCACATAGAAAAAAACCTGTATCCGATGCCAATCACAGCAAGCGGAAAATACCATGTTGAAGTCGGGCGAATAAGGCAGAATCTTGTGTTTGGCGAGTACGGGCTTGAGTTCTTTGTGTGCGGGGACCAGATTCTAAAAGGGGCGGCGCTTAATGCAGTCCAAATAGCTGAGAAACTTGTTGAGCTTGGACGGTTTGAGTAAAAAATAATGGATAGCGGCTTCAAGAGCAAACTATTGATAAATTTCTAATGCTCTACTCTCCGCCATTTGCCCCTAGCATATAGACTGCAACGGCCATGATGATGAAAAAGCCAAATGTAATCATTGCTTCTTCACTTAATCTAAACGGCAATATGCCACCAACGCCTATGAATATCAACACTGCAATAATTGCAATCGCAAAGGCAAGGACGGTTTTATTGCCTTCACCGAATAAATCGCCAAATTTTATGCCCGCCATACCAAGCAGGACAATCAAAACCACGCCCCCTGCAACAAACATGCCCATTATGCCAAACAAGTTTGTCAGAAAGTACGGCGGCAGGGCGTAGTTGACCATAAAAAATGACAGCAGTATCGAAATTACGCCCTGAACAGACACTTCTTTACCAAATACTTCGTGCTTGCTTATTATCGCATAGATTATCGCAAGGAACAGAAGCCAGGGCATGAAGATGTCAAAAGCTCCTACATGATTCAGGTTGCCCATCATTGAGTGTACTAATGCCATGTTATCAACTACTTATAGGCAAGGCTAATTAATAAACTTTCTTTAGAATTTTTTATTGGTGCTCTCAAAACGCGGTTGGTGCCTTATGGCACCAACCGCATTTGAGGTTTAATCAACTGTATGAAGCGTTTATTCGCCTTCTTTCTTGCCTTCACTTGACAAAGCCCATATTACCGCCACCACAAGGGCGATCATGAACAGAAGTGTCATGTCACTTGCTGAAAGGGCGCTTATGAAAGGAATTCCGCCAACACCGCTAAAGACAATCAAGGCAATCAAAAACAAGATTAGCATGTATGTGTTTTTACCGCCAGGAATCTCAGTTATCTTGAATCCGCCCATACCAAGGAACAGTATGAATACAAGCAAACCTGCTATATACATACTTGCAGTTCCGAAAAGCTGGGTAAGATACACACCCATGTTTATTCCTGCAGGAGTGAAGTTCACTATAAAGAACGCGAGTATTGCTGCAAGAAGTGTGCTTTTCCTCTTGTCAAGACCCAATGAGTCTTTTGCTACATTGTATAGCACTGCATCAATTATTATTAAAAACAAAAGCCATGGAAGAACAAAACTAACAAATCCCATGCTTTCAAGATCGGACATAAGTCCCATAAAGCTCATATATGCCATATTTAAACACCTCTAATTTTTTCCCTTTAAAATCATTTAACCACAACTCTTGTTTAAGAGCCATGTACCTGACAACTACTTTTTTGTTGCAACCACTATATAAATGTTTACTTTGGGCTATTTTGCAGAAAACACCACCAGAAAACAACCTGCGTACGAACCAACCTGCGTATATTGTAACAAAGTTCATTTAATAGACGTCTACAATCCTCATTTCATTGATTTTGCATAACCTACAGACCTTACGCTCTTTTGATATAGATGTCATTTGTGCATAAGTAACCGATTTCTACCCAGAACCATAATATTATTTCTGGAAGCATATGATGTCTTATTTGACACATGACCGGACAATAGATATGATTTTTGATGCGATTGGACGTAAAATTTACTGGTTCTTAACTGTAGTTTGAGTTTAGTAATGATTTCAGAGAGGTGTCCAATAAATTACGGGAATGTTAAGGAACCTGTATTTTGAAATCATTGGGTACACATAATATAATGATATATTTTGTCAAAAAAATGAGCGGCAGTTTACCGCTCAAGGTCTTTTGATTAATCAGAAACCAGCGGTTCCTAGGTCATTTACTCAACTCTTTATCTATTGCTGTTGAAACAATTGCTTCATTATATCGCTCACACAATAGAGGTATCTCTATATTATCGTTCGGTGTATAGCCTGTAAGAAGCACCAACCAATTAGCTAACTTTGTATGCTCTTTATCCATACCTATGGGTGTGCTTCTCAGCCATTGTTCAACATGTGCTCCATCATTAACTTTAGATGGGTTTAATCCTGGGAATTCGTCGAAATGTTCTTTTACATACTCAAGACAATCCGGGGCGAATCTGAACAAGGGAGTTCCATCTTTCAAGAATGCTTCTTCCGGCACACCATTTCTTTTACAGTAATTTGATGCAGCATACCAATCGTTTATTAGTAATTGGACGGGATTTGTTACAGTGTCCATATTAAAGACTGTTAGATTTAGTTGCATCATTTCGAAATATTCTTCAATATATTTGTTCGCATCACCTACTGCCTTTGGTCCCAAATGGAACTCTGTACTTACGATATCGGTTAAGTCTTTTGTTGCTACAAAGGCATCATCAATTATACGTTGCGCTCCTTCATCTTCAACAATATGGGGATGGTATCTTACAGCAGTCATCATCATATCTGTTAAAACACCTATCGCCGCATATTTTTCGACAGGTTCTGTTGTGTGTGCGTCAAGATAGTTTGTTATGTTCGCAGCAATCGTCAGAACAGTTCCGTATGCTTCTTCAGCATCAGGACTCTTTCTTAGTTCCTCTATTCTTTTTGTGAATTTGTGGCCTAATTGCTCTCCCAGAATCTTGAATGTAGTACGCTGATCAGGGGTAAGATTTTCGCACGTTCTGTCCAGAGCACCCGTTAATGTTTTCATTGCATCTGCATATTTCGCGGGCAGGGTGATTTGGTCGTATGGAACCAAATCTCGAAGTTCCTGACCTGCAATATTATCGCGTTCTTTGTTATCTATTTCAGTCATTCAATCACCTTTAATTTACTACGTCATCGTACGTAATACATCCATATATATGTTTCATTTATTTTTTTTACAAAAACGCAAAATATATAAAGACCGCAGACACATATGTAAAACTATGAAAACAAACGTCAAACTTGACGAAAAAAACAAGAAAATCCTCTATGAACTTTCAAAGAACTGCAGGATACCGTCTATCAGGCTTGCAAAAATTGCTTGCGTCTCGCGCGAGGTTATAGAGTACCGCATAAAGAAACTTGTTGAAAAAGGTGTCATAACATCTTTTGTGGCAGATATTGACATTGGATTTCTTGGGTGTACGCGTTATCTTGTATATCTTGAACTGCAAAATGTTGATGAGATAAAGGAGACCGAGATACTCAAAAAAGTGGTTGCAAACCCGTTTGTCTCCTGGACAACAACACAGACAGGGAAGTGGAACGTAATATTTGATGTTATAGCAAAAGACATAAAGCAGGTTGACGGGGTTGTAAGGTCTCTGCAAAACCAGTACAGCACAAAGATAAGCGACTACAAGATTGCGACACAGCTTGAGTACCAGCACTATTATTCAAAATATTTTGGCCCGGAACCGATGGACAAAAAAAGCACGGTTGAACACAAGATGGATTCTGTTGACCTGAAAATTCTGAAAAACATAACGAATGATGCGCGCGCGAGTTATATCGCGCTTTCTGAGAAGATGGGTCTTACTGCGAACACAATAAAGCTTCGTATTCAAAAGCTTCAGAAAGCAGGAATCATACGAAGATTCACAATACAGGTAAATAAGAACCTGCTTGGATTTCAGCCGTACAACATACAGTTCACATTTAAGGACGCTTTGCCTGCAAAATCAAAGAAGTTCCTGAACCACATAAAGCACCACCCGAATGTCAATTTCTATTACTTTCCGCTCGGGCACTGGGACCTTGAGATTGGGTTGTTTGTGAAGGACACCAACCAGCTAAGAAGCATTATTATCGACTTTCGAAACAAGTTCTCGGATGTCGTGCGTATATACGACTGCATGAGTTTCTATGAGGAGCTTAAGCCGAATTATGTACCGGAAGGGGTTTTTGAGGTATAACATAGATGAGTCTGTTATTTTGTATTGGTTCTTAGTTCACTAAAGCACATTCACCTAGATAAAAATCTCCTTTTTTCAGATCAAAGTCGCTCACACAAACGTATTTATCAAAGTTAAAATATCTCTGTACGCAATCTACCTCTACAGGAGCATAGGCATCAAGACCTAATGCTTCATGAATCAATTCGTTAAGTTCGGAAGATAATTCGAAATCTGAACCACTCGGATGATGCATCATAACCGCGGATTTTATGAGTGTGTCGTCTGTTAGCCGGTATTTTTCTGCTTCTTCTTTTGTTATGAGTGGATGAGTGGACGGTCCTTCTAATTTTTTATGAACTCCAACGTAGATGTTATCTACGTCGCTGTTTTTTACCCGGAACTCTTTGAGAGCCTCTGACGCAACATGTTCTATTTTTGCTCCAATATCGCCCACACTTCTACGGTCGACGCCAATTAGAGATTTGTTATATCCAGAATGAGGCCTTATTGGTTTAATATCTACACGATTTAGACTCGTTTTATTTCCGAATCCGGAGTCTGGATAAAAATCCTTTAAGTCTAATCTATAGTCTGGATAATGTGAGGTCATTGCTGTTTCTTCCTGTTCAATGTAAGGATTTATTCTAATTCCATTATCACATACGATTTCTTCTACCAGTTTATCGCCTCTTTTGTTTTGATATTATATTCCCCAAGATTTTGTGCCTGCGCTTTGGTGTTTTACTTTCGGTTATCACTCTAAGTGGAGTCTTTCTAATTCGTGCAGTAACTCTCTCCCGGCGGGATATATAAAATATGGCTCGCTGACCTTACCGCCCTCTGACATAACTTCCATCCTCAATAAACTAAAAGCGTCATCTAAATTCGCCACACCCGTAAAATCTTTTTCCC
>JAGLMX010000062.1 GCA_023139785.1 Candidatus Aenigmatarchaeota archaeon
GTGGAATATACTGAAATGCCTTTTTTTAGTAAGTACGTGGTCATTGGGGCTGTTGTCTCAAAGCCGATTCCGAAAAAAACATGCTTTTTTGTGAGAGTTGCGTCTGTTGTGGATGTGATAACAGTGACTTTTGCGCCTTCACTTCGCGCTTCTTCAAGGCTGCCAACTGAGCCGGGCACTCTTAGCATATCCCCGTATGTGGCGATGGGAACTCCTTCTTTTGCAAGGGCAATCATGAAGTCAATGTCTTTCTGGCTTGTGACGCAGACAGGGCAGCCTGGTCCTGACACAAGGGAGATGTTTTTTGGCAGTGCACCTCTTATGCCGCTATCGATTACAACGCGCGTGTGCCCGCCACATACTTCCATTAGTGTTACTTGTGGGATGCTTTTTGCAGCATCCTTTATTTTATTCAGTAATTCCATAAAGCAGCCCTAAATCCTTTTTGGCAATGTCTTTGTCAACTTTTTGTATGGCAAAACCTGCATGAACAAGAATATAGTCGTTTACTTCGAGGTTTGGCACAAGAGAAATGTTCGCACTCTTTACCAGCCCGCCAAAGTCTACAGTTGCGGTTTCTCCGTTTATTTCAGTTATTTTTCCGGGTATTGCAAGGCACATAAATATTATTCAACAAGAAGTATTTTCTGCGTTTCTATTGATACTTTTCGTTCTTCCATGAATTTTTCGAGTTCCCCGAGGTTTTCTGCAGGAACGAGTACACAACCATTGCCCAGTTTTCTTCCCTTTAACTTCTGCAGGAGGCCGATACAGTGTGTTCGCCCGACCAGTGCCTGGCTGAACTGCACTTTTTGCACTGGTTTTTTGTCAGCAAGCCCGAATGTGATGATGTATGCATCTTTCCACTCGGAGACTGGTTTTTTTTGCGTTACTGGCTTTGTGTCAGGAGCTTTTTTTGTTATCTCCTTTTTCAATATTTCAAGTTCTTCAAGAAGACCCATATGCAACCTTGCGCTCTAAAGTATATATGCTTATGTTAATTCTTAACAAAAGCGTACAAAAACAGTATCATTAGAGCCATACACATTTTTTGTTTATGCTTAACGAATTGGAGTTTTACTGTTTTTTTATGAAATTCTGTGTGGGATGACGTATATCTGTCTGATAGGCTGCGGGCACAAGGCGGGGTGTTTGTGTTGCTGATGGCAAGAACATATATATCTCAGGTAAGACAATTCTTTATGATGCCTAAGAAAGCGAGCACTCCTGTTGACTGGGCTATTGGTGCAGTGCTTTTTGTATTTCTTGTTGCAGTGACGTTCTACTATGCCAGTTATCTTATGGGCTCTAAACAACCTTATGAGACGGTTCTTAGAAATGCAGGCACTGATGTTGCTGAAAAAATTGAATCAAATGTCACGTGGACTATAAAGAGGCTGCCTGTTGCGGTATTTTCAGGTGGCTCTATTAATCGGCAGGTGCAGGTGTATTTTAGGCTGCCTGACGCGGCATATGAAAGCACACTTTTTGTGGCAGACCACAATGGAAACCCGGTTGCGCGCATTTTTCGGGACAATACTATTCTTTGGAGTGCAGAGCTTCCTGATGCGAAAACTATCTATAATATCTATTATTCAGAGGACATTAATTTGACAGAATACGCATATGGCACAGATATTTCTGTGCTGAATAAGACCATAAATAATTCCGTTATATCTACAAATTTTTCAGCTGCAGGCCAAGTCAGCATGATATTTGATGGCATGGAATTTTTCAATGGCAGCGGCATGGGGCTTGAGACATCGGCAGTGCCGTTAATAACTAACAACACAGTTTATGCTGAGGCAAATTACAGCAACGGGGTGTCGCTAAAAATATACAGCAGGATTCCAAAAGTAGAGGTTTATTCGGATCATCCCATCAATGTTACACTCTCACTTTCAACAGAATTTACAAAATTTTATGCAGGCGGAAGTGTGTATTCTTTTCCTGCCGGAAGCTACAATGGAATAACTGATTTTGTGGATGTTTACAATGCAAGCGGGCTTGCCGTAATCGGGGACGCAATGAATTTTTCGGTATCCGGCGCGGGATTGTATCGTGAGATTAAGCTTTACAATGTGAGCGCATTTGAGATTTATGCGCATCACGGAAACTATACGAGTGCCGTTGCCGAAAGGAATGCGTATTTCAGCGCGTTGTCATATGTGATAGGAATACCGGAAGATATAAATGGCGTTTCAGCCCAATTATTTTCAGACATGGCATCGGTTTCACAGAGTGCGCTGAAAGAAAGCATGGGTTTATCAGGCATTAGCTTTCAGGTACTTTTTAATGAAACAGAAAACTATGCATTAATTCCCCGGGATCGCGGTGTTCTCGTGGTCAAGCACCCAATATCTGTGCTTAATAGGTTTGGGAGCACTGAAACGACATATCTTGGTGTTGCAGTATGGTCAGGAAAATGATTGCCCGCAGAAAAGGATTTATTCATACGCTTGAGGCTCTGATTGCCGCATCAATGGTTCTGGGATTTGCAGTGTTCGTAGTCCCTGTGCTTCAGGAACCGGTTGAATCGGGCCAAATAGAGCGAGAGAGAATGTCTGAGCGGCTTTCTACGATGGATATTTCCGGTGATATTTCGAGCTACATTACAAATGATAGTGCAAACCTTTCCGGACTTAGTGACCAGATTGCATCCGGATCCGGATCATCGTACTTGTACTCTATTGGAACGGTTTCTTATGCAACAGATGTTGTTGTTGGAAACAGGCAGCTGGACTTTGTATCCGGAGATAATATAATCACTGAGATGACTGTTTCAACAGCGTGCGGCAATGTGGTTGAATTGCCTGAAACAACAGTGTGGGACGTTCACGGACCGAAAAACACAATGGTTCTCGTAGCAGGCCTTAATTTTACCAGCACCATAATCAGCCCCACAATTCTTCGAATCAATTTCGTGCGCTCAGCAGAGCTTGGAGAATATCACTATCGAATAAAAAAAGTTGATATCGAAAAATTGCTGCCTGTGGACACAACAGTATGGGTGTCATCATACCTTCCATCAGAAATGGATTTGATAACATTTCCAAATAATTAGCAAGTTACTCTAAAATATATAATAAGGGGTAGTGCATAAATAAGAGGGGGAATATATGCGCGCCTTGATTGTATTCGGTCTGATTTTAATGTTGCTGCCTTCTGTTGCAGCAGCCACACCACAGCTTATTTCTGTGCACGGAAAAATGACGGATATTTTTGGCAATAACATAACCGGCCCATATGACATGGCCTTTCGGATGTACACTCAGGAAACTGAAGGGGCTGCTATATGGACTGAAACCTGGAATGCCGGGACTGAGAAAGTAACATTTGGCGCTGATGGATATTTTTCTGTTCTTATCGGGTCTCACAATTCACTTGATTTGCCATTTGATACGCAGTACTGGCTTGAAATACAAGTTCAGTCAGATGTACTTGCACCCCGTTTCAAGCTTGGAGCTGTTCCATATACTTTTCGGGCAAATGTAACTGAGAATCTTGCGGCAGGGGCAAAGGCGGCAGGTTCTTTGAACATGAATAGTTTTGATATAACAGGTGCCGGTGGCATTTACGGCACTACATTGTATGAAGGCGGGACTGCGTTGTCTTCAAAATATCTTTCTACTTCCAGCTTTGGCACGAATTTTCTTGGATGGACAAATCTCACAGATTATCCTGCGGCGTGCCCGGCAGGAGAATTCATAACAATACTTGGCGACACTGTAACATGTGCAGAGCCTTCTGTTGCAGGAATTGGCGGATGGACTGATGACGGCACAATTGTCCGGTTGACAACACCAACAGACAATGTAGGGATCGGGACATTGAATCCACAGGCAAAACTGCATATTGCGGGCGGTTCTCTTCTTGTGAACAACAGCATTTCAACAGGCAGCCCAAACCTTGGAATTTTTAGGAATGACGCTTCGGGAGGAAACACACTGTTCTTGGGTGTGGGGGCGACAGGGACTGTACTTGGAGCGAACAGAGTGGGACTTGGGGACGCTACCAGTTATCGTATTGTGTGGGATACAGCAAACGGGAATGTGGGTATTGGTACAAGTGACCCTTTGAACAGGCTTGATGTAGTTGGTAACGTCAATGCAACAGGAAATTTATATGGTCTTTTAGGGACTGCGGGCGCGGTCTCGACAACGAATATTGCAGACTCTGCGGTAACTGCTGCCAAGCTTGCGTCAGACCTTGGTCTTGGCTGGCAGAACCTGACGGATTATCCAAATACATGCGGAACAGGAAAGGCAATTCAGGCCGTGGGCGATACACTTACATGTGTTGATGTTGCATCAGGCGGAGAAGTTGAAGGAGCAGGCTCTGCAGGATACCTTGCACAATGGAATTCATCATCAACAATAAATGCTTCAGTAATTTATCAGTTAGGCACAAACATCGGCATCGGAACAATTGACCCGCAAAAGAAACTTGATGTTGTCGGCGACATAAATGCAACAGGATATGTATATGGAATGACCGGAGTTTGCATAGGGGTTGATTGCAAAACAGACTGGGCACAAGTAACAGGCACAGCGTCTCCCTGGGATAATTCTTCAACACAGACATTCATCAGGGAGGGATATCCTTTGTTTGTGAATGCCAGCAATACTCTGTTTGTTGACGGGGCTTCTGGAAAAATTGGAATTGGAGTAGGGTCTCCAGTAAAGACTCTTGACGTTGTCGGCGACGCGAACGTGACCGGAACAATTTACCAGAGTGGAAACACAGTTCTTGACACATCAACAACATTCTCAGGCGATGCCGTGGGTTCATACAACAGTCTGCTGCTTGGAGCGGGTGTAGTTACAAACACAAAAATTGCAGCATACGCTGTCAACAAAACCCAAATCTCAGGTATACTTGATCATACAGTCGTCGGAAACCTATACGGCGAGAATATAACTCAGGGAACAA
>JAGLMX010000063.1 GCA_023139785.1 Candidatus Aenigmatarchaeota archaeon
TGTATTTTTTCTTCGCGGTTCTTTATTATTCCATCAGCCATTGCTTTGCTGGTTATTTCCTCTAGTTTTTCTTTTGGTATGTCGCGCAAAACAGAGAATTCATTGCCAAAAGCATTGATGAGATTGTAATATTCACCCCAAACCTTCTTTGATGTCAGCATAGAGACTCCGAAAACACCTTTTATGATCTCTGAAAGCGGTATCAGGGTCTGAAAATCCTTTGCATTGTCCGGTTTTGTACCTTCCGGCCTGTCAGCAAGCTCTTCGACACGATTTAGCACCCCGATTGTAATGGGTTTCCCGCATGCAGGGCAGATATTGTTGTGTTTTTTTGATTCTGAAGGTGTCATGCACACTTTGCAGGCAGCGTGCCCGTCAAGATGGTACCGGCCGTAGTCCGGTTTTACCTCAACAGTCCCTGCGAGGCCATCGCCGGTCTTCAGTGCGTTAAATATTGAGCCATAACTGAGTTTGCAGTCAAAAATAGTTGCCTCGCGCCCGATTCTCCACGGCCAGAAGCTGTGCATATCAGAAAATGAGACAAGATTGTACTTGTCAAGTCCGGATATACGCCAGTTCATCGCAGGATCACTTGATATTCCTGTTTCGAGTGCATAGATATGCTTTGATTTCTCGCCAAAGCACTCCTCAACTGTGTCAAAACCTGTCTTGCTGCCAAACAGCCCGAAATAAGGAGTCCAGACATGCGCCGGAATTACCATAGTCTCCTTAGAGATTCCCTGCGTTATGTCAATAAGCTCTTTTGAGTCAAACCCGAAAATAGGTCTTCCGTCATAGTCAAGGCGCCCTCTTTTCCCAAGCTCGTCAGTGAACTGGTCTGCTGTTTCAAGCCCCGGAGTAAGGATTACATAGTGGATGCGCCGCCCCTTTCCGGCTGTTGTATATATCAGGGAAATCTCGGTCTGCATAAGAAACGGAAAGCCGGTTTTCGTGCGCAGAATACCGTCGTCATCTTCCTGAAGCTTTGATTTTAGCTCTTTAATCCATTCAGGGTGCGTGAAATCCCCTGTACCAAGAAGATTAAGCCCTTTAATGCGCGCGTATTTCTCAAGATTATCTATACTAATCTGCTTACTGCACGCCCTGCTGTAGCGGGAATGGATGTGGAGGTCTGATAGTATGTTCATAGGAATACACTTTCTAAGGGTTGCGCAGAGTTTATTAAATGTTCGGTTGGTATTCAGTGAATTATATCTCAATATCTCAATATAATTATATGGTAAAAAAGCCATGACAGAAAAAACCACTTAATTTTGTCTATGCTCATCACAGTTCGTCATAGCGCTGTCATGGCTGGCTGAGATACGGAGTTTCTAAATTATGTAGCACCATAATTCTTTTTTTATCGCTTTTTTTGATATGGTGAGATGGCGATATGTAAAAAAATTATTAAATATATCAATAACTTGGTTTGATATCGAACGAAGCAGAAAATCACATTTTTTTAATAAACTCTTCTTTTTTTGACCCGTGCAAGTTCTAACACAATTAGTAAGGTGCCGGGTTTTAGTTCGTTATGAAGCGGAACAACAGTTACAATTTTTTCTGTGCCAGAAAATTTTCTTAAAATAACGTGGTCTCATTTTTGCCGCGCAAATTCGAAACCAAACTCTTTTACAAGAATCTTCACGAGCTTGTTTTCAGAAATCCTGGGCAATTTCGATACTAAAAGCACCGACAGTCTTAACATTTTTCAAGTCCTGTCTTACTTCAGGCATTTCTTCCAGATATAGTTCCAAAGCTTCCTTAATGTTACTTATGGCTTCTTCAATGGTTTTTCCCTGCGTGGCTATGCCTATAAGGGCTTCTTTAATTACGTACATATTTTCTTCTTTCCAAACAACTGCCTGAAATTGCATATCTCTAATTATTTGCCTGCGTATTTATTCTTTGTAAGTCTGATACGCCCATTTTCAATATATCACTATCTCAATATATAAATTACAAGAATTTAAGCATCGCGGTTCAATTGACAGTGTGATTCCATGAGTGAAGCAGAATATTACGGTGAGCACAAGGCGCACTGGGTGACTATATCCAGTGACGAGTACGAAAGCATGAAAGCGACTCTTGAGATTCTTTCTGATCCAAAACTAAGGGATGAAGCCCTGAAAGGAAAAACACAGGCAAAACAGGGAAAGGTTAAGAAATTAGAGGATGTAAAGAAATCACTCGGATTTTAGAAGTCATCTTTATGTAATATTGATTCTATTTTCACTAGTTTTTGGTTATTGTCAATTGAATAAAGTATCCTGTATTTGCGTTCAAAATAGAGTTCTCTGCTTCCGGCAAGCACATTTCGCAGCGGTTTTCCGCACTCAGGCGTGTTTTTGAGCTTTTCAATTTTCTTGAAAAATCTCTTTTGTAGTTCTTTGTTAAGCTTTCTAAGTCTTTCTTCTGCGATTTCTGTAAGAGCAAGAACATAAGCCATGCACGTAGTTGTAAATCTCTCCTTAATTAAGATATCGATTTGTATTTCGTGATACCTCAAGTACCCAACACCCCACCCCCGACAGGTTTAAATGCATTCTGCCACTAAATAGTAGCACTTAATATAGAGTCTCGCAAAACAATTTTTGCAGAAAAAGTTCGCTTTGACAGCGAAACATAGAATTTCTGTCTTTAATGCCTTTTTTGCGCCAATAAAGCGAGGTATGACAAGATAGAGACTTCAATTAGTTCTGCGATTCGTTTTTGCGGGATAGGAGGACGATAATGCGGATTTGGGCAGCAATTTCGCCCAACAAAAGTTTTTCAGAGGTTCTTGTGGATCTCGGGAAGATTGTGGCGAAAATTACAAATCTCGCTTGGAAACAAGCAAATAAGTACCCCTTTGCCGCTATTGCAATATTGGTTGCAATATTGGCCGTTGTAGGGGAAACACCACCGTTTTGGGCAATAGTTTTAGGGGTTGCCGTGTTTGCAGCACTAACATTTTTTGATAAATGGCTGCAAACAGTATAGCAACTCGTACCTATTTTTTTCACCCCTTTCCGAGATATAGCCATATCACCATATCAATCAACAGGTATAAATACTTTATGTCACCAATAAGTAGTGCTTATGTTAAACAAAGCATCAGGTATAAATGTTTTTGATAAGAAATTCCTTAGCTGATGCTTTTCACTGAATCATATTTCACACCATAAACTACTGTCCAACTTGTGCATTTTTTCTTTTGCGCAAGATGAACAGACCGAGTTAAAAAGTCTGTCGTGGCTTAAAGTACGCTGATTTAAGCGGCTTTAAACAAGCCATGACGGCGTAGACAGAACACTTAGTTTTGGCTATGTTCGCCGAGTTTATGTCATTGACAGAGCCGGTGGAAATTGGTGTGGAAAGGATAAAGAAATGAATCCATTAAATATAAGGTATCTGACCGAAGAAGAACCCGTTGCTGGACGGAGTGCATCTTTGCTCCTCTCAATAACGGCCGAAGGAAACAGCATTGAAGATGTGGACGTACTCGTTGATGTAGAGTCCACGGGACGTGTAGAATACGATGATGACGGAAACCCTGTGGTTGTGATTGATGAAGTCCAACCTGGAGTAATCAAAATCACCGTATCCAAAGATGGATTCGAGGACGGCACCATAGAGATTCCGGTGCTTGAGCCTGAAGACGAACCGCCAATACCCACACCAGAACCCGATCTGCCAGTGGGGGCTGATTCAGCCGTGATCCAATTCGCAGAGGCGTTGCGGATGGGCTTCACCTACCGGAGCCTTGATCGGGCTGCTTTGAATCAGATAACTTCGGGGTTGTCTGCATTAGGGCAGTTCATAATGGGCGAGGCAGACGATGCCGCAAAAGCACAGGCTCAGGAAGTTCTGGATATTGTGGGGCCAGAAATCTCGAATCTGGAAGCACACGTTCAGAAAAACGAGTCTACGGAAGCAGAAGTTGCGGCTGCCAGAACCGATGCTCGCAAGGCACAAGACGAGGTATCGCGGCTCATACCTCTGTTTGAAGAAACAAAGGATAAAGCCACTGTTGCCTTCGACAAATCTTTCTCTGCCGAGGAGACCGCGAATAGAATCGTGGGGCAGACAGACGAAGATATTCAGAGGGCGGCTGATAAGGCGGTGAAAAAGGCAATGGGCAAGAAAAAGCTCATTTTTATATAAGCCTCCTTGCCGCAGTAGGCCTTTTGGCCTACACCCTTCTCTTTTTAGCACCAATGGCATTGGAGGCAACAATCCCTGAAACACCCATCCCCGACGGATACAACGTCGCAAAGGCAACGTTCTTGCCTAACGGCGACACCGTTGCAGAGTACGTCCCAGGTGAAGGCTTTGCCTTTGCAGAGGTATACCAAAACGGATCCTTCCATTCCGTCGTTGGGGGTGGAAGTCTCGAGTTAATTCAATATATAATTGAAAATTAAGTTGCTGGATTTTTTTCTCCCAGCAACACGTTTTTTATTTTTTTTATATTGAGATATCAATATAACTTTATGACTATATGGCTAATAACCGCAAAAGCCAGCTTTTGTTATCAGCCAGAAGAGTTTATCTAATAATCGTATATGCTTGAGGAAAAGGTGCATTCATCCTCGACATTATCATAAGTGAAAGATATTCTAGCTTCTCGTTCATCATTATTTACAAGGCTTATGGTACCAAGTGATTCTGTCGTAATCTCTCCGGTGCATGGGGTGGATGTGCATGTCAATTTTATTTCATCTTTGCTAAGAATTGCATCAAAAGTATATTCCGTAATGCCAGCCCCTTCGGTAACTTTAACTGTAATATCTGTTTCCACATCACAGCTTCCGGTACGGTCACCAAGTGTATCTATGACCATAGTTCCCTCAACTGCCGGTACAGGAACCACCAATTCATCCTCCGGATCCGGGTCATCAGGATCATCCCCACCCGTCC
>JAGLMX010000064.1 GCA_023139785.1 Candidatus Aenigmatarchaeota archaeon
TTTTTGAATGCAAATCTTGCTTTTAGAAATTCCGGAAGCTTTGCAGCAGAAGTGCATGCTGCCCGAAATAGGCTGCAATACGAATTGTGGCCGCTCTCACCACCGCAGCTGCATTCAATGTCTTTGCTGCCAACATGATCCACATCAATGTCAAAGACAAGTTCCTGTCCCTGAAAGTTATTGCATGAAAAACAATTACGCGCTCTATTGCATGTGTTGCATTTCTCGCGATTAAAGAAAATGTTTCGTGAATAGTAAACCTCCTCAGGAGCATAATAAGCAAGGCTGTTCCTTAGCTGATTCCAGGTCTTATAGCCTGAAAGATATATTATCCGATTTAAGAGGCTTGAGTGCCTTGGATCATATATGCCGGATTTGCTTCCAACATCTATCGCAAAGACCGGATGCCGGATGCCTCGCGAAACGAACCACTCCTTTACCATCTTGTGCGGGAATACGTGTTGATAATATTTTCGTCGTTCCTTTACGGTGGCAGAGCACGCTATTTTTGGCAGTATGTCAACAGATTGCATAAAGCAGTATATGGTGCAAAAAACTTTATATTTCTCTGATACAAAACATGGCTGTGATGTGATATGGGTAAAGTAATAATTGCAACAGGGATTCCGGGAAGCGGCAAAACAACAGTGCTTGGTGCTGCAAAAGAGCGCACAAGTGAGAAATTTTCTGTTGTAACATTCGGCACAGTTATGTTTGATATGGCAAAAAAGAAAAAACTTGTTGAGCATCGCGATGAGCTTAGAATGCTGCCGCAGAAAAAGCAAAAGGACATCCAAAAACTTGCCGGAGAAAAGATTGCGGCAATGGCAAAGAGCGAAACAATCGTGGTTGACACACACTGCACTATAAAGACGCCTTCCGGCTATCTTCCGGGGCTTCCTGAGTGGGTTCTTCATGCTATAAAGCCCGACATAATTCTTATTGTAGAGTCTTCTGCGGCTGAGATTGCAAGCAGGAGAGGGCGCGATGACTCAAGAGTGCGCGACGCAGAAAGCGAAGAAGAGATAGAGCAGCACCATGAGATTAATCGTGCGAACGCAACTGCATGCAGTATATTGACGGGCGCGGTTGTCAAAATAATATACAATTACGACAACCATCTTGATGCTGCTGCAAGGGATATGGCAGAAGTTATTGAGGATTGAAGTATGAAAACAAAATGCATTGCCTTCATTTTTTTAGTGATTGTTGCTATAGCAGGGTGTGTTCAACAACAAGAAAAGCCGTCTGACATCATGCCTCCCGCCCCCACATTTCAATCAGCTCAGGCAGTTTTTTCTGATGAAGATATCTTAAATTCAGTTTATTCTGATTATAATCTCCCTGAGGCTTTTTACCAAGACAATCTTGATAAAGGGGACAAAATATATGACGCCATTTATTATGAGCGACAACAGGAAAACAACAAATGGATTTTTTATTGTACAGATCAACTAGGCGCAGCAAAACAATTTGTAGATGAAGATGTAGCCAATTACAATAAACAAGAACCAGCAGAGTTCTATCCTGACCGTTTTATTATTGAAACCAATGAAAATGATAAGTTCTTTGAATTTAAAACAATAGAAGATCAGACAAAATCTTCGGACATAAAATATTATCTGCGTTATCGAGTACATAAATGCAGTTACCTTGGGGATTTACAACACGGAATGTACTATAAGAAAGATAACACACTTCCAGACAACTATGTAGGCGTATTTACTCAAAAACCAGTAACAACCGAAAACGTTAAAGAACTTGTAGAATTTCTATGGTATTCTGCATTTGGCCATTACAATACAGGAGGGTCAAAAGTTTTAAGTTCATTTTCAGAAGATAATGATGGTTTCATTAAACATATCCTTTTTGAAACAAACAGTGTATTCGGGGATTTTGGGGTGTGTGACCAAATTACATTAACTAAATCAACTTACACTGTAAATAAGAATTCCGGAGAAATTGAGTTAACTCAGGAAGAAATAAAAAACATACAGGGCATCTGTCGGTAAATGCCGTTCATGCATTGGATTGATTCGAAATTATTTCATCGCCGATAGCAAGCTGCATATTTGCAGAGAACGCGGTGATATGTTAAAAAATGTTAAATAGGGGCTCTAGGACGTCGTTTTGGCTGTATTTTTTTATCAGGCACTATACTCAGTGCTATAACAGCGATTACAATTACAACTATTGTCAACAAGACATATTTCCATGCAGATGATTTTTTTTCCGGAGTAGTGGTTGCTTGCTCTATATCGCAGTCTTCTGTATCAGAATATCTCTGGCATATGTACTCTGTTTCTGCATCACAGCTATAACACAACCTTGTCTTTTGACTAGATATGCACCCAGACCATTCACCACACTCAGGACATATGGGGCATTCAACAGTTGAGTTTGGCTGTGCTGATGCTTGCTGTGTTTCGAGTTCGATTCCTGTTATAGCAAAAAGGGAGAATCCGGGTGTTTCTGCGAAATAATATGCATATGTGCCGTCATTCGATTTTCTGGTTGTTGGCAGGGCAGTCCATCTTGTTGTATATCTATTAAGAGCTATACTGTCCGGGTCAATATCGTTGTCTGCAATCCATGAGTTATTTACAGTGAATTCAATTGTTGTGTTTTCAATGTTTGAATCAGTTATGTTTACAGTTGAGATTTCAAAATAATGGTAAACTGCATTTGCTGCCGAGGATCCCACAGAGCTTGATGTGCGTTTTGAAACAGATAGTGAAGGCCCAAGGATTTCTGTTTTCAGATTGACGCTTATTTTTGTAATTATTTCATTAGGTGTGGTTGTTATTGATTTTAACGGTGTGTCGCCCCCGCCTGACGGAACCACTGGCGGGTCATCTGATGGTGTACTGCATAAGCCGCAGTCTGCCGCGCAGGAAGAACAGCTTTCAAATGCAGAGCAATGGCCATCCCCACAATAAGATGGCTCTCCGAGTGCAAAAGCCTCTGTTTTATTTGAGAGCCCTTCAATTTCAACCAGATTTCCCTGAAAGTTCGTGTAAGCAATATCCGCATCCATCCATCCGGAAGTGCAGCTTGCGCTATCAAAATTCCAGCTTTCACATGCGTAAATGGTGGCACTGCCGGAGATTCTCATCGGGTCTGTGCTTAGGCGCAAATACAGGCGCGAGGTGTTGTAGTTCCAGCAAGGGTTATATGCATAGATGCCATATATTATCCGGTTCGAAAATTCTTCTTTGTTTTCATAATACGTGGAAACAAGATTCATTGCTGTGCCTATTGTTGAGTTTAGGAATGTTACAGAGGCATTTTCATTTGATGATATTTCTTTTTTTACCTGCACATGCATGGGCAGGTCTAAATCCGGATAAAAATACGAATTGTTTGGCGTTGTTATTGCAGACACGCCACTTATTTCATACACTCCATAGGTGTTGTTTTCAGAACCAATGCTTATGGACACAACCCTATTGTTGGCCTGCCCTGTGTGATTTGTGATGTTAAATGCTGCGTTGACTACCGGAAACACATAAATCAAGGTGCTCTTGTTTGCGGCTTGCCCTGTGTCATCTGTCAGAGATGCAGTTATATTATACTTTCCGGCAGAGGTGTTTATAGATGTAACCCATGTATTGGATGAGCTATTATATGGCTCGCTTGTTGTTGCGTCAAGAAGTGATTGTCCTGTCCAATTGACATTAAGAGTCTCTGTACTGCTTGAATTGCTTATGTTTGCGCCAAGAGAGTATCCGGTCTGGCTCTCCAAGCCCAGAGTCGCTGTAAAGGCCGTGTTTTCCAAAGGATATAGAAGCGACATTTCCGGAGATGAAATATTTGGTGCAGTGGTTGTATTTACAAATACTTCTTTTGTTGTATTTGTGCACGTGCTGTTCATTGTTATTGTGTAGTTTCCATAGTTTCTGGGCGTAAATGCAAATTTGTCAGATGCCATCATAGTCGAATAACTCCAGTTGATATCGCTTCTGTTTATAGTTATTGTTGCGCCAGCAGCCGTGAAATTTATCGGTAAGCTTTGGTGTATAAACGATGTGTTGTTCACGGAAAAGTCAAGAACCACGCGCTCTATCTGGAATTGTTGTTCTTTAGAGCCATATATTCCGCTCCCGTTGAAAACAACAGAGAAGTTAATGTCTGATGTTCCGCAGGAGACATTAAACTGAGTGGAATAAATGCCTGAAGAATCTGTTTTTGACATATTTGTGTAATTGCCATCAACGAAAAAGTAAATCTTTAGCCGGTTTATACCTGTGCCGCAGGCGTCTGTTATATTTCCTGATGCCGTAACTTCGCCGCCCTCAACAACAGAAACAGGAGCAAGTGCAATTACCGGATCTATTTTAGTAAGTGCGACAGGCATGATAAGGTATTCTACCTGGTTTTGTGATGTGTCGTTTGCAACTATTTTCAAATCTATTTTTCCTATGCTGCTGTTTGTTACATTTATGCTTGTGTTATAGGTTCCAGATACATTGGACAGGGAAAGCCCGACCCAATTTTCTGATTCCCGGTAGTATGCGCTGACATTGCCGACGCTTGTGTTGTCTGTTATATTGAACTCAACAAAATAACTTTTGTTATGCTCGAAATATGGCTTTGCATTAATGTGTGTAAGAACCGGCGGTGCAACATCCTGAGATGGTGTCTTTATTGTAGCCAGTAGGTGAGTTATGTGCCAGACAGGATATCCTGTCGGGATTGTAATATTCACAAGGTA
>JAGLMX010000065.1 GCA_023139785.1 Candidatus Aenigmatarchaeota archaeon
ATTTCCACAGAAGCCTGAGCATGTTTTTTTGCCTCGCCGAGGTCGCCTTTTTCCAGCGCTTCCTGCCATTTTTCTTTTGCTTCTTTCCTTATTGCCCTGCGTTTATTTGTTGTCGTTGCCTTAAGGTCCGGTGCTTTGCCGTCAAAGACATAAACAAGGTTTACTCCGGCAGAAATCTGATTGATTGAGCGATAAAAAAGGCCTGACAGGTGGCTTGTTATGTTTCCGTGAGTGTCCTTGAGCGGTGTGCCGTCATATTGCCTTATTATGGACAGAAACTGGTAAAGCGTGTTTAAGGCATCAACTGCAAGTGTCCTGTTTGCAAGAGACTCAAGAGATATCTTCTCTTTTGTTACAAGGCCACTGATTTTTACACCCATAATCCGTGTTGGAGGGCAAAACATAAAAACCTAAAGCGTGTGCGCACAAGCTTTATAATTCTCTTTTATCAAAAACAACTATGCTTTTGAACTACCAGACATTCAGTACATTTGTTTTCAATCTTGATAGTGCAGTATGGCGCTTGAGCGAGCTTCGGACTAATGTAAAAAACGTAATTGACAAGTTACTCTCAAAACACAAGAAAATATACTTTATTTCAAATAATGCACTTCTTTCAAGAAACGAGTTAAGGGATAAGCTTGCAGAATTTGGCATCAAGGTGAGTAAAGAGCAGATAATTAGTGCAGGATATTCTGCGGCAAGATTCCTTGAAGAAGCTGAAGCAAAAGAGGTATATGTTATTGGCGAGCACGGGCTCATAAAAGAGCTTGAGGAGCGAAAAATAGGAATTTCGGACAAAGCAAATCATGTTATCATCTCTGTTGACCGCAACTTCACGTATGGTAAGCTCAAAGTCGCGGCAGATTTGATAAATCATGGGGCGACATTTTACTGTACCGGCATATCGCGGTACTTTGAAGCAGGAAATGAAAAGTTTCCTGCAGAAGCGCCAATTATAAAATCTGTTGAGATACTTACAGGCAAAATCCCGAAACTTCTTGGAATGCCGGGAGATGTAATAAAGCAGAGGTTCTTTGAGGATGTTTTTATGTTCCCTGAAGATGTTATATTCATTGGCGGAGACTATGAGATTGATGTTGCGTTTTCAAGGCGTTGCGGGTTTAAGTGCGCAGTGCTGCCGGAAAATGGCGAGGTGCTTGCAGAAATCAAGGCACTTCCTGCAGAAAAGAAGCCGGATGTTGTTTTGTCTACTTTGTTGGAATTGATACGGGAATAAACTTTTTTGAATGATTAAATCGTTACCTGCACAATGCCGTCAGCATCAATCAATGCATTAACGGTGGCGCTTTCAACAGTAGAGTCTATATTTTCTACGACCTGCTTGAATTCAACGCAAATCAATGCATCTGTTATGCCTATTTTCTTTAGCGTATCTGAAATTACCCTTTTTAAGTTGCTTATGAGAATTGCAGGGTCTGTTATTGACTCGCGCCTGAACTTATCTGAAAACATGAATGAGACGAAGTTCAGCCCGGTTACTCTTGTACCTGGTGCAAGGGAGATTTTCAGGAATTTTTTTGAGTCTTGCCCGTGTCCCGAATGGCTTACAGTTGATTCTATTGCACTTTCCTCGCGAATCTTGATGTCTGAGACCTTCATTGAGTGAAGTGTGTCGCGTACCTTTTTCAGGCGCGATGATGAGACTTCAAGGGCTATCTCGCGTGACATTATGGCTGCATTGAATGCTCCGGCCTCCAGAGCCTTGCGCAGGATATCTTCGCTTTCGTGGTGTGTGTTGATTGTTCCAACGATTTTTATCAGGCGCATAAGCTGACTTCAAGAGGTAATTTTAAATATCATTCATTTTGAGTCAATGCAGTGAAGCAAAGACATATATCATATGCTCATTAAAGAGTTGTATGATTGCAGTGATTCTTGCCGGAGGGAAGGGAACAAGGCTTCGCCCGCTCACGTATGCTGTGCCGAAGCCACTTCTTCCTGTTGGCCAGAAACCCCTTCTTGAAAATGTAATTTTGTATCTCAAAGAGCATGGAATAACCGAATTTATAATAAGTGTCGGGTACCTTGGATACCAGATAAAGAGTTATTTTGGTGATGGTGAAAAGCTCGGTGTAAAAATAGATTATATTGAGGAAAAAGAGCCTCTTGGAACTGCCGGATGCCTGAATCTTATTCGCGACAGGCTGACAGAAACATTTATCCTGATGGGTGCAGATAACCTGACAACACTTGATTTGACAAAGTTCATAAAGTTCCATAAAGAGCACGGCGGGGTTGCGACTGCCGCGCTTTTTGAATATTCCAGAAAAGTGGAATTCGGGATATATGAACTCAATGAAGACTCTTCGGTAAATAAGTTTTCTGAAAAGCCGACTTTTAAGCACTATGCAGGCACAATGATTTTTTGTCTTGAGCCAAGTATTTTTGAATTCATACCCCAAACAGAAAAGCCGGAACTTGTGAACCTGACAGATCATGTTCTGCCGAAAATAGTTGAATCCGGGAAAAAGATATTCGGGTATCCATTCAGCGACTACTGGGTTGATGTCGGAAGGCTTGAGGAGTATAATAAAATGCATAACACCCAAATATTTGGAGAAACCCGGAATACTGAAGAAAACAAACAGGATTAGGGCTCAAGCTTTTTTCTCATTTCCTGTGCCATGTCCCGAAGCGCAATTGCCTGCTCAAAATCAAGATTCTCGGCAGCTGATTTCATTTCGGTTTCAGTGCGCACTAGTTCATCATAAAGCTTTTTTTTGTCGTTGCCTGTGAATGCAGGTGCTATGAATTCCGCAGCCTGTACGGCCTTGACAATAGTTGCAGGGGTTATATTGTGTTTTTTGTTGTACGCGGTCTGTATTTTTCTTCGCCTTTCAGTTTCTGTTATTGCTTCATTCATTGAGCGGGTTATTGTGTCTGCATAAAGTATGACGCGCCCATTTGCGTTTCTTGATGCCCTGCCAATGGTCTGTATCAGGGAGCGCGCGTTTCTTAAGAATCCTTCCTTATCTGCATCAAGAATTGCGACAAGGGAGACCTCGGGGATGTCAAGACCCTCGCGCAAGAGATTTATGCCAACGAGGCAATCGAACTCATTTGCGCGCAGTGCCCTGATGATTTTGGTTCTCTCAAAAGTGTCAATTTCCGAGTGAAGGTATCTTGTCCGTATGCCTTTTTTCAGGAAGTATTCTGTCAAGTCCTCTGCAAGCCTTTTTGTGAGGGTTGTGACAAGAACGCGCTCCCCTTTTTTTGCAGTTGCAATAATTTCTTTCTCAAGGTCAGGCACCTGCCCTTTTGTCTTTCTTACTTCAAGGTTCGGGTCAACAAGGCCTGTCGGGCGAAGTATCTGTTCGACAATGCATTTGCTGTGTGATTTTTCATAATCGGCAGGCGTTGCTGATAAAAAAATCGTGTGATTCATGAATTTTTTGAATTCATCAAACTTTAGGGGCCTGTTGTCAAATGCGGACGGCAGGCGGAACCCATATTCCACGAGGTTGTTTTTGCGCGCCCAGTCCCCTTTATACATTCCATGTATTTGCGGGAGTGATGCATGTGACTCGTCAATCACAATAAGAAAATCACTGCCATAAGCGTCCTTGAAAAAATCAATAAGGCAGCTTGGCGGCGCTCCCGGCTTTCTGCCGTCAAAATGGCGCGAGTAATTCTCTATACCATTGCAGTAGCCCATTTCAGAAATCATTTCAAGGTCGTATTTTGTTTTTGTCCGAATACGGTGCTCAAAAAGAGGGTCGAGTTTCGGTGCCCACTCTTCAAGTTCTGTTTCTATTGTCTTTAGCGCTTTGTTTCTTGATTTTTCACCTGCTACAAAATGTTTTGCAGGAAATATTATTGCTGTCTCTATTTCTCCAAGACCCATGCCGTTTTCAGGGTTGACAAAACACAGCTTTTCCACTACATCCCCGAAGAATTCTATTCTGGTGATTTTTGTGTCGTAGCCGCCGATTACATCTACTGTGTCGCCCCGAACGCGGAATCTTCCCGGGATTAGTTCTGTGTCGTTTCTCTCGTACTGCATTTCGACAAGGCGAGAGAGAATTGCTTTTTGAGAGACTTTCTCGCCTTTTTTGATTGAGACTGTGAATTTTCTGTATTCTTTTGGCGAGCCAAGCCCGTAGATGCAAGAGACGCTTGCAACAACAATAACATCCTTTCTTGTCATGAGCGAGGTTGTCGCAGAAAGGCGCATGCGTTCAATGCGCTCGTTTATGGATGCATCTTTCTCAATATATGTGTCTGTCTGGGGAATGTAGCTTTCGGGTTGGTAATAATCGTAGTAGCTGACGAAGTACTCTACTGCGTTTTTCGGGAAGAATTCTTTGAACTCGCTGTACAGCTGGGCTGCGAGGGTCTTGTTGTGGGACATTACAAGGGTTGGCATTTTGAGTTTTTCGATGACGTTGGCTATGGAAAATGTCTTTCCGGAGCCTGTTACGCCAAGAAGGGTGTTTAATTTTGATTTCTTTGCGCATTTGACAAGTTCCTCAATGGCCTTTGGCTGGTCGCCTTTTGGGGTCATGTTTGATTCTAGCTTGAAGTCCATGGGTAATTGATGGGGGGTATGAATAAAAAGGGTGTTATTGATGCATCTAAAGTGTTTTAAAATTACAAAGCAAACG
>JAGLMX010000066.1 GCA_023139785.1 Candidatus Aenigmatarchaeota archaeon
CAGATGTCAATGCCCATGCTCATGAAGCTTGCAAAGGCAAATGTAAAGGCAACACAGGCATTCTTGCATGGTATTCCGATAGGGGATGCAATAGGCCCTATAATTGCCGCAGGATACAAAACAAAAGAAGGCAGTGAAATCGCGAGAGATGTTCTTGTAAGTGAAGAAAAGCTTTCCGGCAGGAAAGTTTTTGTTATGAAGTCAAAAGGCCCTGGCGGGGCTCTTGGAGAACTCGGTCACGCTGTTGAAAAAATTCATAAGAAGAGTAAGATTGACTATATAATTACAATTGACGCTGCAGGAAAGATGGAAGGCGAGATAACAGGGGATGTTGCCGAAGGTGTTGGTGTGATGATGGGCGGTATCGGTGTCGAGCGCTCGCAGATAGAGAATGTTGCAGTAACGCATGATATTCCAATGGACGGTATTGCAATAAAGATGCAGCCAAATGAGGCATCAATACCTATTAGAAAAGATATTTACAGATCAATACCAAACGCAAAGCTTGTTCTCGAGCGTCTTGTAAAAGAAAGCAAGGCAAAGAAAATTCTTGTAATTGGTGTTGGAAACACATGTGGGATTGGTAATACTAAGAAGTCACTTGTAGGGATTGATAAGAAGATGGCTCCTATTTGGAAGAAACAGAAGAAAGAAGACGACGAAGAGAAGAAGAAAGAGAAGAAATGGTTCTAAATAGAGTTTCGTTCTTATTCATAATGCCAAAAGAACCATTCCCGCGAAAACCGCGAGAACGCCTATAAATTTTGTTATTGTAATTTCTGAGCCAAAAGCAAAAACAGAGGCAATTACAACAAAAACAAATCCTGCTGAGTATATTGCCACACTATACCCGGGGTTTGGTGCAATCTCTACGCTTTTGAGGGCAAATATTGTTGCGCCCACAGATGAGAATCCAATGAATGCCGCAACTATTGCAGATTTTTTAGATATTGCCATTGAAACGTCTGATGATGGCAAAATTATTGCAAGTATTGTAATGACTGCGCTTGAATAAAGAATCAGGGACACTACAAGCGGGTTCTCGTGGGATACGACTTTGAATAGGAAATTTACTAAGAAGAATCCGATTAATGCGACAAAAGCATATATCACCCATAGTTGGAATGCCATGGCTTCTATTTTGTGTATTTCTGTTTAATAATCTTTTTCCCCAAGAGGAGGTATGGCTAAACTGATTCTTCTTCGTTTTGGTGAATTGTGGCTGAAGTCAGAAAGCGTGAAAAAGCGTTTTCTTACCATACTTCAGAGAAACATCAGGGCACTTCTTGATGCTTCGGGAATAGAACATTCTTTCAAGGCATCAAGAACGCGGTTTTTTATTGAAACCAAAGAGTATGAACGTGCAATTCCTGTGCTTCGGAGGGTGTTTGGCATATCTTCGTTTTCACTTGTTACAAAGACAGATGTAAACGGGCTTGAAAAAGAAGTTCTTTTGCTTGCAGGAACATTCAAAAAGACAGATACATTTGTTGTGCGTGCAAAGCGCGAGGGAACGCACTCCTTTACGAGCCAGGAACTTGAGCGCGATCTCGGTGCGCTTGTTGTCGGAAAGTATGGGTTCAAAGTGAATCTGACAAAGTCGGATAACACAATACATGTTGAAGTGAGAAATAGTGACGCTTATGTGTATGCAGAAGTGATTAGGGGTGCAGGGGGGCTTCCACTTGGCTGTGAGGGAAAGGTTATTGGTTTTCTGACGAGAGATAAAAAATCTCTTGCCGCGGTGTGGTTGATTATGCGCAGGGGCGCAAGAGCAATGCTTGTCCTTTCAGAGAAAGGTGCGAAAAAACATATTGAGGTACTTAGAAAATTTGACCCGCACATAAAAATTGCTGAGGGCACGAATCTTTTAGAGATTGCAGAAGACTATGGTGCCGCGGCAGTTGTTGTGCAGGAACAGCTTGATGATATTGGAAAATATGCTGATGCAGAAAAAATCAGGCCACTTGCTGTATTTAGGCCGCTTGTTGGAATGAATGAAAAGGGTGTAGATGAAATTTTTGTGCGGATGCAAAAGTGAATCTTTTGAGTGCATAGTAAATTCTTCAGGGTTGTAAATTTATTTTTGAGTTTCTGAATATTTTCTGATGTATGTATTTTTGTTGGCTAAATTTTGTTGTGTGTTGTAATAACCCGGTGCAAAGTGAGGACCTTCTGCGGAGTGGAAAATATTTTTTGAAGAGTGCTGTGTTTTGCATATAGAATTTTGCGGTCTTGAGGTTTGGCATTGTATTGAAATGGGTTACAGGAGAAATTCCATCGGAAACAAAGGTTTATCTATCAGAAAAAATGAATGTTCTATCGGAAACATAGCCTGCGAATTATGGCTTTATACTGGTTTTCGTGTCCTTTTTCTATTAATAAATTATATGCGATAAATCATATACTTGTAGAAATATAGGTTTGCGTGGCAAAACCTTTATATAGGGGTAAGAGTAAATGAAGAAGTAGTTTCCACTTGGAATGTTTTGGCGAACACCTAAGTGACTAAGCAAACTTTCAGATTCCATTTAAGTTTTGGCGAACTTAACTGAAACAAACACGAATTAACTTGTTGAATTAATTTTAGTTATCGAAAAAGCGTTGGCGCGCTCAATCGAATCAATTGTTTCTAAGAGATATTAATGTAAAATAGGCTATTAAAGCATTTCGCTTACATAACATATATATGAAAAACAAGATATCATAATGTATATGTTACTTAAGAAATCACGTTGGTATTTAGAGGAGGTTGTAAAAATGGATTCGATTATACAGAGTGCGATTTCGCGTCAAATAACAGGTGGGCTCGGACTCACACCAGACAAGTCACTTGAGGAATTCGGCGATGTCAATGATGCAAAAATCATGGTTGTCGGCGCAGGCGGCATGGGCTGTAATGCGATTAACAGACTGCACAGTGTAGGCATAATGGGTGCTGAAACAATTGCAGTAAATACAGATATGAAACACCTAAGAACAATCAGTGCAGACAGGAAAATACTTCTTGGCCAGGAGACTACAAAAGGCCTTGGCGCCGGTGGATATCCTGCAATCGGAAAGCAGGCTGCAGAAGAGTCTATGAATGAGCTGAAGGATTCAATGAAAAGCGCAGACATGCTTTTCCTTGTGTCTGGTATGGGTGGCGGAACCGGAACAGGTGCTGCACCTACAATCGCTCAGATTGCGCGCTCACAGGGTGCAATAGTTATCGGTGTTGTGACAATGCCCTTCAAGATTGAAGGCGCGAGAATCCACAAGGCTGAAGAAGGCCTTCAAAAATTAAGGCAGTGCTGTGATACGGTGATTGTCATTGAGAATGACAAGTTAGTCGAAATCGCAGGAAACATGCCTTTGCAACAGGCGTTTGCAGTCGCTGATGAAATTATCGTGACTATGATAAAAGGCATAACAGAAACAATCTCAACACCTTCGCTTGTCAACCTTGACTATGCAGATGTCCGGGCTGTAATGAGTGCAGGCGGAGTTGCAATGATTGGTGTCGCTGAATCGTCTTCAGCTGCGCGAGCGCGCGAGGCAGTGGAGCAGGCAATGTCGAACCCACTACTTGATGTAGACTATAAGGGTGCAACCGGATCTCTTGTACACATAACCGGTGGACCGGATCTCAAACTCGAGGAAATAAATGAGATTGGGGAATATGTATCCAAGCATCTTGATGCAGGAGCCCAGACAATCTGGGGTGCGCGCGTTGAGGATGACATGAAAGGAAAAGTGCGTGTTATAACAATCATAACAGGTGTGAAGTCGCAGTATGTGCTTGGTCCCCAGACTCAGGAGCATACATCAGCAAATGCGTCTGCAAGGCCTTCAATCGGGCATGCGCTTGGAATTGAAGTGATACGCTAGGCGAAACAGGGGCTTTGGTCTCTTATATTTAGGACGTACAGGGTCTGTGCCCATTGCACAGGCTGTTTGTGCGCTCTGAAAATCCCTGGTGGCTTGCCGCACATAATCTGTGCGCGAAAGGCGTGGAAAGTAAAATTTCCCGTTTTCGGTAAAGAAAAGGAATTTATTGAGTGTGACGCTTCCAATGCATATTTTGCGGGAGATGAAGCAGCCAACTTCCTTTGCCACCAGGGCAACCTCCATTTGAAGTATGCCGGAAGGCTTCCGGCGTGCTTTATTTTTTTCTAAAAAAGCAGAAGCTGTGAATCAGAACATTTTTAAAGTATTTTCTGGTAGTAACTGGTATGAGTAAGGAATTGAGAGACGTTAAGTTTGACCTTGATGCTGCTGTAAGGGGTTTGTCTGAACAATGTCCTGTTTGCAGTGAGATTGTTAAATATCTTGCAACGCAGGAACACGAAGCGGCTTATTTGGGTTCTATGGCAAAAGCGCTTAATCGGGCAGAAGAGTCAAAAGAATATGTGCATGCCCTAGAGCACCTCACGAAGCAAGATGTGTTATATGATGCAGATGGTTTTGTTGGCTTAACTAAATTTGGATCTAGTGTCGAAAAGTTTCTTTGAAATACGGGGTAATAAATTCAACGAAGTTGTTTGGTCAAATTTTTTAATGATGGATTGCTAATGGTTCTCATGCATTA
>JAGLMX010000067.1 GCA_023139785.1 Candidatus Aenigmatarchaeota archaeon
AGAACCCTCTCGATACCTTCAGCAAGCATTCCTTTATAGCCCATTTTCTCAACAGTACGCGCAATTGTGGTGTTAAACAAAAGTTCTGTGTTTCTAAAAACAGAGGGCTTGAAGCCAAGAGCGCTTTTTATGCGGTCATGGTTAAGTTCCACTTGTTCCTGAAACTCAGGGCGCTTGGTTCCGTGGCCAAAAAAGCTTGAAAGCGAGTGATAATAAGTCTCGTTTAGAAACTCCACACACCCCGTCTTTGCAAGCTGCCTGAATGTCTCAAGGACATCCGGCTCAAATTTCTCTAGCGCGTCAACCAAAATCCCGCTTACAGAATAGGAAATTTTGAACTTCCTTTTTTGGTTCTTGTGTAAGTCAATCTGCTCAAGCATTGTGTTGTTTGCAGGCAGGTAGCACTTTCTGGATACTTTGCGCAAGACATCCCGGTTCTTGGTGTCATTAAAAAGCGCATTTTCTAGAAGTTCGGGCGTCTTCACACCTGAAAGGTTTAGCTTGTGCCCCGGATGAATTCTTCGCGGTTGGTGAACCTGAAAATAAAAGCATACTGAAGACATACTGGTTATTTGGAGGCATATCTAATATATGTGTTTACTCTGAAATCCTCGCAGTCACAGAGAAAAAGTGCCTCGGTGCGCCATCCATACCTGAAAACTCAACCCCTCCTGCGGCGTCAAAGAATTCAATAATCCACTCGTCTGTTGTGCCATCAAAATAGGCCTCAATCGCGACTGCCCGCGCGTTCAATTCAAAATCACGGACTCTCTTGAGTCCGCGCGCCTTAAGCAAAGCATCTTCTATTGAGAATGTTGCCCCATTTGAAAAAATCACGCTTCGCGGAATGCTATGAAATGAAGTAATATTTTTCTTTAATGCATCATAACTATATAGGCTAATTGTGGCATCATCAATTCCGACAACACTCCATACAAAAGGGTTTGGGCTCGCATACGCCTTTTTATCAGGCGCGTCAATTGCATCATAAGCTATGCCTTTTTCATAAATTCTTAACCCCGTGAGGGCAGCAAAAAACACAAAATACATTACAAACATTTTTCTTGCAAATGCCGTATCCATAACAATATTGTTTCGCTTAAGAAACACATACCCTGCAATAAGCACCCCAAAAACCATTAGGAAAACATCAATATAGAAAAAAAGCTCAAACGAATATCGTTTTGCAGATAGCGGATAAAGTAAAGGAATTCCGCGCGTTGTCAAAGCATCAAGAAAAAGGTGGGAAAGCACACCCACGTATGCTGCTGCAAGCATTAGAGGGCTGAATTCCAGCTCAAAGTGTCTTCTAATCAATTTCTCAAAAAACCCATGTATTTTTTTGCGCGAAAATATGTAAAGAACAATAGCAGCAGTAAAGAACCCAAATAAAAGAGTGTGCGTAATCCCCCTGTGGGACAGTATCTCTATGTTGAGTATATACCCTATCCACGAAATAATGACATCGAAATCAGGGGATAACGCACCAAGAAACACTGCGGCAGAGAACGCCCTGCTTTTTTTCATTGATGCTGCCAGAAGAAATGGCAGAAGCGCATGGGTAAAGGAGTCCATATTATCGGTTCACTTCTTTTATTTATAGTACCAGAAAGTTTGGATATCAGTTCTTGCTTCCAATAGGCTTTGGCTTCCAAGAGTTTTTTGTATATTCTTCAAAAATACTGCCATATACTGTGTTTGTCAGTTCAGCGACGTGATTCCATGAATATATTTTGCTGACTTTTTCATACGCGTTATCGGCAAGCGTTTTTCCAAGAGCCTCGTCTTTTAGCAGGCGCACTATTCCGTGTGCAAGAGACTCTGAGTGCCCGCACCAGACCTTCAGGCCGTCCTTGTCATGCTCTACAATTTCTGACAACCCGCCTGTATCAGATACAATAACTGGTGTTTTGCACGCCATAGCATCAAGGGCGGCAATTCCAAAAGGCTCATATCTTGAAGGGACTATCACAACATCAGAGGACTTTGTAAGTGCGCTTACAGTCCAGTCATCAACATATCCTGTAAAGCAAACTTTGTCTCCAACACCCATATGGTGCGCGAGTGCCTTGCACTTGTCTGTCATATACCCATGCCCGACTATGACTAGCTTTGCATCAGGTATCTCTTTCAGGACAGAAGGGATTGCCCCGAGAGCGACATCTACGCCTTTTTCCCACACATGCCTTCCGACAAAAAGAATCAGTTTCTCATGAGGCAATGAGTAGCGCGACCGTATTTCATCCTTGTTAAATTGAATCTCGTGCTTTGCTATATTGACTCCGTTTGGTATTACGTCAACCTTGTCCCATGGCGTGTGAAAAGTTTCAGAAATACTCTGCTTCATAAAGTGCGAGCACGCTATAACGCGCCAGGATTCATACGCCATTCTCTCTTCAAGGTCGTTTATCAAAGTTTGCCGGTCATCATATATTCCCCCGCGCCTGCCGACTTCAAGCGAATGTATGGTTGAGACCAAAGGAATGCGGTATGTATGTTTCAGGCTCACTGCGCATGATGAAACAATCCAGTCGTGCGCATGAATTATATCTACGTTGCCTTCTTCAGCAATTGCAACAGCAGCCTGATTATACATTAAAATATTCATCTCAAGAGCCCATGAAGGAAAATCCTCTGCAGGAAGATGGTCTGAGTCAAACCGATACACAGTAACCCCGTTTTCAGTGGTCTTGCCGGTTTTTCCCTCAAAAGAACATGCAATGACTATTGGCGAAATGCCTTTCTGTACCTGCGCCTGCGCAAGCTCTTCGATATGTGTTCCAAGCCCGCCAACCTTGTATGGAGGGTATTCCCATGCCAAATGAAGCACTTTCATTGATTTTCCTCTTTTTTATTGGTTTCATTATTCACAGAATCCCACCATTTATTCATGACCCAGGAATAATCGCGCGCAATGCTGTTTGTCCAGCTATCTCCTTTTGGCGGGACAACATTCACTTTTGATGAAGGCGGCGAGTAGAATTTCAAAAGCTCGCTTTTCATCCAGTTCTCATTCACAATAATTCTTTTTGAGTCCGCACTTGCTCTCCATTCAAGCTGCTTTATTGCTTCAGTATATTCATTTGAAACCCCGGGAGTGCGCTGATCCTGAACAGAATAATAATTCACAAGAAGCGGGCGCCTTAAAGCAGCCTGAAGATTTAATGCAGATGGAAACATAGTCCATTCGTGTGCATGTATTAAGTCGATGTTGCCTGTTTCATGGTATATGTCTGACGCGACACGCCCGACTTCCATGCCAAGAGTCATTGCCCACGTTAAAGGAGAATATGTCTTTATTGAATTTCCTATGTAGTGTACATTCACGCCTGCAAGCTCTGTTGCCTGCCCTGCCTTCCATGGGTCAAAGCACACGACATGAGTGTTTATGCCACTGTTGACAAGTCCTTCTGCAAGGCTCTTGCACTGAAGTGCCTGGGATGTAAGGTCGCGCGGAAGATATTCTGCTGTTAGAAGTATGACATTTTTAGGCTTTCTCTTTGATATGTCATCGTCAACATCAAACTTAAGTTGATTTAGTATGCGCTCTATTATTGACCTGTTAAGACTTTGCATTTCCTGTGGGTTCATTTTGTTGTCCTCACATTATCAAGTGCCATATTGTGCGCAAGTACATATTGTTTTGCAAGGATTTTCCAGTCAGCAAGCGATGCAAGTGCTTTTGCATGGTTCTTGCGGCGTATGATATCATTCTTGTCATCAAATATTATCTTTCGAAGGATTGATGTAAGCGCACTTACAACCTCATTGTCTTTCTTGCCTCTTCGCTTCAGCACAAATATGCCCTGGTCTTTTGTGGGTTTTGCACTTTTTTCAATGAATTGCCCATAGCCTGCATAATCTGTGGTGACTGTCATACTTCCATAAGCCGCGGCCTCAAGAGGCGTATAGCCCCACGGCTCGTAGAACGATGGAAATATTCCTGCACTGCACCCGATACTCATTGCCTTGTAGCTCATACCAAGAAGCCGGTCTGAGTTTGAAAGATATTTCGGGTAAAAAATTACCTTTACTCTATCTTCTTCCCGGTTAAGAAGCCCTTCATTCATAAGTGTACGCACAACAGAATCTTTGCTCTGATCGTATTTTAGGTCGAATGCAGAAAGTGGAGCGCTTGCACCTTTCTTTGAGCGAAATTCCAGATAGCTTCTCTTAAGTTCTGCCTGTTCACTATCAGATATCAAGCTAAGGTTGCCTTTGCCTGATGCCAGCTTGTCAAGAGATGTTATCATGCGCTCGCGAACATCAGGCAATATTTCTGTTATGTAATTGTTTATTGAATGATACAAAGAAACGTTCTGGAGAACATCCATGTTTTCGCTGCCGGAATCAGCAGGCACAAATATGAACGCAAAAACATCTCTTTTTGTCTTATCCTGCTTTAGTTCGTTGTTGAGTTGTCCAAGGCTTTTTATGAAAATATCAACGCCTTTGTTTCGGAACTCATAGCGCCCTGAAAGATAAAGTATGCGCGGGTCGTCAATGTGTAGGTCATAGTACGCCCCGAAATATCCTCTCAAAAAGGAAACTATTTT
>JAGLMX010000068.1 GCA_023139785.1 Candidatus Aenigmatarchaeota archaeon
TGTAGCTGCTTTTAGCTTGCATTCAAAGGCATCATATTTTTTTGTAGGAATCCACCCTGATGCCACAAAAGCGTTTTTGCTTGCAGCAAACTTTAAAGGAGCGTTCAGTTTTTCTGTTGAGGCCTCGAGCATATCTGTGTTTTGTGCAAGATAATCAGAATACTCTTTTGCAAGCCGTTCTGTGAGGCCTTTTAGAATCGCTCTTTTCTTGTTGAGTTCAGATGTCTTTGAGGAAAGGGTGGCAAGAAGCTTTGTTGGCTTTCCGCGAAACTCGCGCACATTTTTTGTGTTAATTTCAGAAAAGCCATACTCCGTAAGAGTCTTATAGACAGCATCAGTTGATTCTTTGTCGCAAAAAACAGCGACTGCTGGCTTTGTGCCGTCTTCTGATGAATGAATCTCAAGGTTTTTTGAACAGACAGATAGCTTGTCTTCTAAATTCTTTGTTGTTGAGACATGGCCGACAAAAACAGACAATGATTTGTATTCAGAGTACGCAGCAACATCAAGGTTTATGCCTGAAAGCGGCTTAAGTTCAGAAACAAGGGCAGATATTTTAGATTGCCCGTCATCAAGTTTTTTGGATTTTTCGCCTATTGCAAGTATTTTTTCTTCAAGAAATGCAATGTTTTTTTGTACATTTTCAATAGAATCTGTTTTATCTATGCCCGAAGAAGGCACTTTTGCGTTTATCCCAAGATGAGACATAACAGAGCGTGTTCTAACAAGCGTCTCTGAGACATCAGGCGCATCTGCCATAGGCTCAGCAATGTCAAAGCCACTTTTTTCCGAAGCCCCAAAGGCACCGTCTTCTATATGAAAAAGATTCATGTCGTGAAGCGCGCCTACGACTTTTGGCATCTGCTTTTTTGTGCCCGCAAGGGTCACAAGCGTCATTTTTTCTGCTTTAAACATTTGAGGTACCTACTGCATTAGTCGCGCGTGCTGCAAAATACACAGCCAGCGCGCTTAATGGTGCTAAGATGAATTTATTTGGGCAGGCAGAAGACCTGCATAGTTTTAGTTGCCGACATTGCTAAGAAACTTTTCAAAAAGAAACTTTTCTGATTTTTCAATGTTTTTTCCGGATTTGTTCTTGAGATTTTCTGCATTTAATTTCGCAGACTCTATCTCATCTGATTTATTTTTCTGTATTTTTGATGTTTCCCTGCTTATTTTTTCCTCTTCCTGCTCATTGATTTTCGTTTCGGATTCCTCAAGCAGCTTCACAGAATTCCTTTTTGCCTCAAGGACAATTTTTTCAGCTTCTTTCTCAGCAGCAGCAAGAATATCATCTGATTTCTTCTCTGCCGCGCGTATCTTATTCAAAACAGCTTCGTCAGCCACTAAATCACCTTTTGTGCGAACATATATTCGGCGCCAAAGCCCATTAATAAAGAACATGCGCCCTTGAATAGCGCATAATTGTTGTAAAATCAATATAAAGGTTCACTTGGTGGTGGGGGGCAAATAAAACAACAATTGCATTCATAAACATTGCAGGAGAATTGAATGCATGGCGGCAAAAGATCGAAATAGCGCTTTTGAAGACCTTGCTGAGGCAGAGGACATGAAGACTGCTGAAAGAAGGCTTTCTGAAATGAAAGAAGGAAACGTAAAACTTCTTGGAGAAAAAGAGTTTCGCGAGTTTATGAAAAAAGAGGGCGTGGAGTGATTATCTGCACTCGATTGGTCTCTTGTTATATCTTCATTCCCCAAACACCTGCGCCCCATACGTTTCTATCCTAACATTCTCATTTTTCCAACAGTCGCCCGGTGCGCCGCCTTTTTTGCAAAGGCTTGTGAGAAATTCAACTTTGTCCTGCAGTTGTTCCCAGACCTGCGGGAGATAAGTGGATTTGTGAGAACCGTAATTGATGACAACTCCATCTTCAAGAGGTGTTAGTTTATCGAGAATGTCTTCAGAGGATGAAAATTCAAGAGGCTGGGGTGTAGATAATATCGATACTTCAATATGAATATCCTCAAGTTCGCTATAGGCAACCGGACTAAAGCGCGAGTCACGCACTGCTGCGCTGATGCTGTTGTCAATAACGCATTGGTAAAGAGGTTTCTGTGCGAATATGTGGCCGATGCACCCTCTTAGCTGGCTGTCTTTTTTTAACGTTACAAAGCAGCCTTTCTTTTCTGTGAGTTTTATGGGCAGTGTATTCTCATCAATTTCGGGTTTTTTGCCGTTTTTCAGGTATGATTCAAGTGTCTCTCTTGCAAGTGTTGTAATGTATCCCTGTTCTTCTTTGCTTAGAGCGTTATCTTTGTAGAATACATAGGATACATAACTCACAGAGTTTGTGTAATCGCCGGTGATGCGTCCGGAGGTGTCATAGTGCAGGAGTTTGCCTTTTAAGTCAGGTTCGCTTTTCTGAATCATTTCAAGGAGTATGGTTATGGGCTTGCTGCCACAGATTGTTGCGCCTGTCTTTTGGATGTAGTTGTTAAATCCGTCAGAATCTTTTTTCTCTATGTGCTCAATTGCACCATAGTCTATATTTTTTATGTTCTCCTCTTTGTTCTCTGTAAATGGCGTGTAGCTGTAGCGCGGGCCGTAATGGGTGAAGTCTGAGCTTGCAATTATCAGTGTGTTTTTGTCTGTATGTCGATTCAGGATTTCTGCGATTTTTATCTGGTTTCTGTAGTCTGCTGCGCCGCCAATCAGTATGGGTATTATCTCGAAGTCTTGAAGAGTTTTCTGCAGGAATGGCAGTTGTACCTCAATTGCGTGCTCTTTTTTGTGCGCATCTTTTTCTGTGTAGAGGAGGCCTGCTTTGTCAAGGTCTTCTTTTATGTGACCTGTTTTTTCTGATAGCTTTATTTCGCCAAGTGGGGTCTTGTAATGGGTGGCATTTGCGATTGATGCACCTTGGAAATAAATATGGTGGCTTGGAGCGAGCAAAAGTATTGTTTCTTTGCCTTGTATGCTCTTGTATGCATAAGCCGCAGCCTGTCCGGAATAAGTGTATCCTGCGTGGGGTGCGATTATTGCACGCACATCTTTTGGAGCGCGGTCTGTTACATTTTCGTAGTATGTATTGATTGTGTTTTCCAGGTCTGTTTTTGATGCAGGATAGAATGTGCCTGCTACGGCAGGATTGCGCGTGATGTAAGGGGCAGAATTATCTGTTTCTGTTGAGGTGGATATTAGTATTGCTAAGAATATGATAAGAATGAGCGAAAGTGCTGGCATTTTTCTTTTAATTGGTTCCACCGTTGCATGTCTTTGTTTCTATGGGTTGGTATCACTTTGTTTATTATATTGTTCGTTAGATTTCAAAAGATTTTAGTTGTTGCTGTTGAACCTAAATTCCTTCAAAAACACATCCCTCTTTTCCCGGTTGCACAAAATCTTTTTGTTTGCAAGCCTAACAAGAAACTCAATATGCTCTTTTCCGGAAAAAACATTTCCATCGCATCCAATCGGCGCGCTAAACCCGTCAACCCCAATTATCTCAACAATAAGTCTGGGCTCAACCTGATATATACCGCTTCGCTTAAGGTTAGATGCCCTTGCCTGCTTGAGAATCTTTGAAGCAGAATCCATATCTTCACAGGCAACATGAATTATCATTGGCTCAACTGAAAGCCAGAGCACGCCCTTTTTATGGAGGTCAACCGCACAAAAGACATCATTCACAGAAACTTCCTTGTGCCACTTGCCAAGCCACTCATAGCTTTTCTTCTTGTTGTCTGAGGAAGACTCACTTACAACAATTCTGCCTGCACAACACGATGTCGTATAGTGCCTGCCAGAAGAATTTATTGCAGAAACCAACTCTTCCATCTCACTGTCAAAAAGACCTGCATTCTTTGCTGCCTCAAGCTTAGAAAGCGCACTCGTTCTGTCCGGCATAAAACAAGTTTTATTCAAAAGCTTATATTCTATGCCTGCATGTCAAATGCGTTTAATCCACAGTTTCGACAGATGTATGCAATTTATATAAATCGATTTACAGTATTTTTTTGTGGTGCGCATTAATGAATAGAACAATGTTCTTTATGGTGACAATGGGTCTTTTATTAGTTTCTGGATGTTCTTCGGAGAATAACCTATCTGCGGATTCTGAAATAGGGGATTCGATTCAAGAGTCTGCTGGATTCGTTGATTGTGGCATTAGTACGAGCCTTAATTCAGATGAACACCTCAGTGAGATAAACTTCGAATTAGATGATGCTTTAGTGTGTATGGGCGAATCTCTATTAGATGGATGTAAACCTGCAAAAGCCATATTACAGACAGTCGATGCAGGGCAAATAACATATGAAATCAAAAATCTTGAAGATGTGGGATGTATAATAAAATCAGAATATGGAGATATCAAACAAATCCCTGAAGAATCACAGAAAAAATACGCCAATAAATTTTTTGAATGCCCTGTAGGGATTGACTTTACAAAATCTCGGGAAACAATAAGTTCAGATATGCCTCCGGGTTATTTTGCATTCAGAGTCTATTTTGCGGTAGCAGTGGACGCTATGGCTCCTGAAACAAAATGTACTGGTTCACTTGTTGGAATGCAATAAAGAAAT
>JAGLMX010000069.1 GCA_023139785.1 Candidatus Aenigmatarchaeota archaeon
TTTGGCTTGTACGTCTCAATGAATGAGCGAAGGCTTCGTTCTATTTTCCCTGATAGGGCATTTAGTTTTACTTCAACAGGAACTACCCCGTTGCCCGTTTCTATAATGAAATCAACCTCTGCCTTTTGTTTTGTCCGCCAGTATTTTGGCATGATATTCAGCTTCAAAATCTCCGAGAACACATAATTCTCAAAAAGCGCCCCATCAGGCTCTATCAGAAAACTTTTTGCAATCGTGTTACGAAGCCCGGTATCAACAAAATAAAGCTTTGGCTGCTTTGTAATTTCCTTTGCCTTGTTTGTGCAAAAAGGCTGGACGCGCACAATTACATAGCTTTTTTCCAATGCATCGAGATATTTTTTAACAGTTTGAAAAGACAGGTTCAATTCTTTGCACATCTTTTCGTACGACACAAGGCCTCCGGCATTAATGGCAAGATATCTTGAAAACTCCTGAAGCGACCGTATGTCATCTATTGAAAAGGTCTGCGCAACATCTTTTAGTATCATTGTGTCATACAGGTCTTTCAGTATGATTTTTTTGGTCTCAATATCGCTTGTGGTAACAACTTTCGGATAGCCCCCATATGTCGCGTGCTCAGAAACAGTGCGCCTGATAATAGTATCTGTAACTTCTTTTTGCTTGCGGGCACGGAGAAATTCCGGAAGTGAAAATGGGTATAGCTTCAATATTGAAATGCGACCCACAAGATATGAAAGAATTTGTTTTTCAAGAAGCGTTTCCGAAGACGACGTAATCCATATTTTTTTGTTTTTTGCAATTGTGTCTGCAAGATACTTTAGTTTCCCTCCGGCATCTTTGCAGTACTGCACTTCATCCAGAATGGCAACATCATAACCTTCAACATACTGTTTCTCAAATTTTTTTATATCCTCCTCAAAAAGACCCCGTGCATCAGGGTCATCAAAAAGAACATATGAGGACTTAAGCGGCTTTGCCTGCTCTTTAAGAAACGTTGTCTTACCGCTTTGCCTCGCACCAACAAAGGCTACAAGGGAATATGCCTTTAACACCTTTGCAAATCGCTCTTTTATTTCTCGTTCAACATACATAGCGCATTATTGGGTGCCGTACTATATAAATCTTACTAAACTTAAACTACAGTTAAAGAATAGTCGTACTAAACTTAAACTGCCGTTAAGAACCAGTAACTTTTCGCCCAATCGCCTCAAGAATAACCACCGTCGCCTTCTCAGGATCTGCCGCTCTCGTGATTGAGCCGCCGACAACAGCAAGCTTTGCACCCGAACTAATCGCAAGCGGCGCCGTGTCTGCCCGCATTCCACCTGCAACACCAACAGGTATGGTCACATTCTCAACAACCTTTGAGACCAGAGGGAACGGAATTTTTGCGTTTCCGCTTCTAAGTTGCTCGTCAACAGAAATATGAAATTCAAGATAATCTGCGCCCATTTTCTCAAGCTCAATTGAACGGGAAACATGATCCTGTATAGAAATCAAATCAGCCATGATTTTTATGTCATACTCTCGCGCTGCCCGAACAGCATCCTTTATGACAAAATCAGGGGATGCCCCGCAAACACCTACAATGTCTGCCCCTGCCTGTGCTGCAAGCTTTACTTCCTCGTATCCTGCTGCAAGTGTCTTTAAATCCGCAACAATTGTTTTGTCAGGGTGAGCGCGCCTGAGTTCGCGCACGGTCTGCATACCTGCGCTCTTTATGAGTGGAGTTCCTGCCTCAAGCCAGTCCACACCGCCTTTGCATGATTGGTCTGCAAGGCTGAGCGCGTCTTTAAGGTTTCGCAGGTCAAGCGCCACCTGTAGCTTAGGCCACGGCTCGCCCTCGCCTTTGCCTGAATGCGGCATTGTTTCTGCTTTTTCATCAACAACTGCTTTAGTGAATATTATTTGTGCATCTCCTGCATCAAAAGAGCCGACAGGGATTTTGACTTCAGTTGAAATTTCCTTCAAAAGCACATTATCTGAGAAAAGAAGCCTTATGTAGCTTGCGCCAAGCTTTTCAACTTCCTTTGCGCGCGCAACTGCGTTTTCAGAGGATATCATATCAACCATTATTTTTGTGCCTGACTTCTTTGCCGCACCCACAGCGTCAGTTATTGTGTGGTTCCCTGCTTTTGATGAAAGCGTAATAATATCGGCCCCTGCAGATACACCGATTCCGACTTCATAGTATCCGGTATCCATTGATTTCAAATCAGCGATTATGACTTTGTATGGAAATGCTTTACGAAGTTCTTCAACAGCCTTTATTCCTGCGCTCTTTATCAATGGTGATGATGCCTCAATCCAGACACCGCTTTCACTGGCTTTCTCATGCGCCGCTTTCACCGCCCCCTCGGCAGTCACCGCGGTTATAGAGACCGCGCTCTTTGGCCATTTTTGCCCCGCACTTATGCCAAGAAGCTCAAGCTTCTTTTCTTCAGGAACCCCGTTTTCATCCCAGCCGCGAAGCGCGTAGTATTCAGAAAGCATACCCTCAATGTCTGCAACATCCCCTGCTGCAGGTCCGTCAGGCATGGGCTCGCTAAAGCGCTTTGGCAGTTTATCGTCTTTCCTGGTAAACCCTGCCGCCACATTATACAGGCGCTCGACATTCCATATTCTCTCGCCGAGATTTCTTAGCTCATTTTCATCATAAAACATTCCCGTGGCAGTTGTCAGCATGCGCGCGTATATTGCGGCCTCAAACTTGTAGGTCTCAAAAACAGCCATACTTGTGAATTTGCACAGCGTAAGTGTGTCAAGTACCGTATAGACATTCTCTACATCGCGCACCTTTCGCGCCTTATCGCGCGTTTCACGGTTGTCAAGAAAGTCAGGAAGAGAAAGAACCTCATGAGGTATCATATACCCTCCAAGATGGTCTGCACCTCTGTTGCTCGTAGCATAGGCGAGTGCCTGCCCCTTTACACCGCGAGGGTCATATGCCGGAATATCAAGTCCCTTAACATGCGCTGCAAAATCTTCGCCACCGACTTTCTTTGAAAAGGTCTCGACACCCTTAGCAAGCTCTGCTCCGATGCCTTCTTTTTTTGCCATCTTTTCAATAAGCTCAAGCGCGGATTTTTCATCACCGAATTCGATTTTATCATCAACAAGCCCTTTTTGCGAGGCCTCCATATAGAATCCGACAATTCCGCCGGTTGAAATTGTGTCCATCCCGTACTCATTGCAAAGATTGTTTGCCTTTGCCGCAAACTCTAAAGAAGCAATGCCTAAATTGGCTGTGAGCGCCCACGCACTTTCGTATTCAGGCCCGTGTGTCTTTGTGCCGTTTATGTTTGATATTCGTCCACACGCAATAGGGCACATCGCGCACGAAGAAGACCGGTCAACAAGATATTGTTGCATGGTTTCGCCTGAAATCTTTTCTGCCTTGTCGTAAAATCCTTTTTGAAAATTGTTCACCGGAAGAACCCCGTGCTTGTTTACAGGATTTACAAGAATCATGGTGCCGAATCGTCCGAGAGCATCCCCTGTTACAGGATGACCACTTAATAGTTCAAGAAACTTTTTTTGCTCGCGTGCAAAAGCAGCCTCATTTGCAGGAAGAACCTTTTCATTACCTAGAACAATAATGCCTTTGAACTTCTTTGAGCCAAATACAGCGCCCGCACCACCTCGACCCGCAGCACGTCCGCGGTCGTTTATGAGGCATGCAAACCGGACAAGATTCTCGCCGGCAGGGCCTGCGCAAATGCCTTTCGCGCCCTTATACTCAGCATCTACATAGTCAAAGAACTCAGGAGTCTTCATCCCCCAAATTTGTGATGCATCATTTAGCTCTACTTTTCCGTTGATAACTGAAAGATAAACAGGTGCATCGGACGCGCCTTCAATAACTATTCCGTCAAAGCCAGTTTTTCGAAGCATTACGCCAAAATGCCCGCCTGTGTTTGAAGAGCATATTGTGCCTGTAAGAGGGGACTTAAATGTCAAAGAACAGCGCCCTGAGCAGGAAGAGATCCCTGTCAGCGGCCCGGTCATTATCACGACTTTGTTTTCAGAAGAAAGCGCATCAACCGTGGCAGGAACTTCGTCAGAAATGAGTTTTGCCCCAATGCCGCGCCCTCCGACATATTTTAGAAGAATTTCTGGAGATATATGCTCCTCTGTTATTGATTTTTTGGATAAATTGACTCTTAGAACTTTTCCTTTGAATCCTTTCATATCATGGATTCGCGGATAAATTTTAAATAGGGATGGGGTTGGCTCATGCATTTATGAATGTGATGAGCCATTTACGAAACGCCTGTATAAGGATAGGTCAACACCAGTTCACCATTTGAATTTCTTAAATACAATGTATCGCCATCATTATTCCATATTGCGTTACAGGAACCACCACTGCTACACCAATATGCTTGAGTTTTTGTGTTACTTCCACAGCCAGTATAAAGCGTCATTGTTTTTCCGCTTTCCAAAACAAAACTTGGAAAGACATATGGATTTCTGGATGATTCGTCTTTAACTGTCCAGTTTGTTAGGTCACAAGAATAAGAGCATGTATTGGTAAAATTAAGAT